>NZ_JACJPU010000029.1:0-69178 GCF_014696235.1 Sphaerospermopsis sp. FACHB-1194
ACTTATATCTGCAAATTGTAAACCTAATAACAATATGCTATACATATAAGGTAGCGTTACATACAAAAACCATGAAAAATAGAGTAAAGGAAATCAGAAAAAATAAAAACCTCACCCAAGAAGCTATCGCTGAATTTTGCCAAGTTTCGATACCTACAATAAAAAGACTTGAGAATAATAGATCGTCCAGAATACAAGTCTCCTTGTTAAGTCCACTTTGCAAAATTCTTGACTGCACACTAGATCAAATATTCATAGCTAATTCAGATTAGTTTAACTAATCAAACATCTTCCCAAATAGACAGATCAAAAAAAAACAGACAGAATCCAAACCCTTATGCAGTAAAGATTCTGTCTATTCACCCCTAGACAGATCCCCCCCAAAAAAGCATAAAATATTTAAATATACCCCTAAAAAAAAATAACCTAAAAATAACAAGATAACTTGGTATACTAGAGTAACAAACTTAAACAAGGTGCTTATTATGAACTTAACAGAATTAGAACTAGCGATAGCCGAAGCTAACCAAAAAATAGAAGAAATCAAAGCTGAATTACTTGCAGCTAAACAAGCAAAAAAAGAATTAGAAAAGAAACAGAAAACCATAAAAAAAAATATTGATAAAGCGGCTAAACTAATAAAACAAACTAGCGAACTATCAGGAACTAGCCAAGACGACATTATAGACGCTATCAAAGTCGAACTTGACAACCATATAGCCGAAGCTGCTAACCCAGTTGACAATGATAGCGCCATAACCACTGCTGATCAGGCTGCAAGCGACGCTCATCTTACACAAGCTACAGATTCGCTCAAGCACTTACAGCCCCAAAATGCAGATGATTCAGCGCACGATGCCCAACTAGATCCCGTAAAGGAACAATTAGAAACCCAACTAGCCTTACTAACACTAGGCGAACGCGCCATAATCGCTAAAAACCTAAACTTAAAAACTAGCAGCGAACTATACAACTATTTAGCCGATGCTAACAAACAAGAGGTCGATCTACTAGTTAGGGAACTGGATGGAATTACCCCAAAAATCACTCCAAAAACTACCCCAAATTTGCCCCAAAAATATATACAGCAAATAGCAGCATGATCCACATACAACTATTGACTATATTAAATTTATTTGTTATAATCTTGGCAGTTTACCCGGTATTTGCAATGACGGAACAAGAAATAGAAAACAAATTAGCTGAAATAGAAAAAAACCATCCCTGGTTTAACGGTTCTAACAAACCAGTCAACAACGAGAAAGTAACACCCTCACAAGTACCCACATTCTCACCGGAGATCGAGAAAAAAATAGAAGAAGTTGCGAGAGTCCATCCCTGGTTTAGGCGCTAAAGATAAAAAAAAGTAATCCCCTAACCTCAACAGTTAGGGGATTTTTTTGGATTTTATTTTTTGGGGCATTTTTGGGGTAAAATTGATTTATAGGTGATTGATAGGAAACAGGCAAAAACCCTAAAACCCTTATCTAGTAAGCAATGGGCAAGAGGAGAATCGAACTCCTATGACCGCAAGGTCGCCACATTTTGAGTGTGGTGCGTCTACCAGTTTCGCCACTCGCCCTTGGTAGCAACTTTTCTATTATAACCTATTCTTCTAATTTGGCAAGGGGTTTGGAAAAAAAATTTTTTTGCCCTTTTTTTCCACAACCACTAACGACAAATCACCAAACTAGAATCTATATCCTCTAGTCTAGCACAACCACTGAGAGCCATTGCTGTAGTTAGTTCCTCTTTGAGTAGGTTGATAATATCAGCTACTCCCGTTTCTCCAGATACCGCTAATCCCCATAATACCGGACGACCGATCAAAACCGCTTTCGCCCCTAACGCTAAAGCTTTAAGAATATCAGTACCCCGACGAATACCCCCATCTAACAAGACTTCCGCTTTACCATCCACTGCGGCGACTATTTCCGGTAAAGCATCCAAGGAAGCGATCGCCCCATCTAATTGTCTACCACCATGATTAGAAACCACAATCCCCTGTGCGCCATATTCCACTGCCCTCACCGCATCATCACCCCGTAAAATTCCTTTCAAAACTAACGGTAAAGGACTTAAAGATTTTAACCATTCTAAATCCTTCCAAGTCAAAGCCGGATTAATCTGCTGGGCAAAATAAGTTAATAAACCAGACTCGCCTTTTTCTTGGGGAATGTCTAAACCTGACATTTTGGTTAAATTAGCAGGATGTAAACCAGGGGGTAAGGTAAATTCATTGCGTTGATCTCGCTCTCTTTTTCCCAACACTGGCGCATCCACAGTTAAACAAAGTGCCTTGTAACCTGCTGCATAAGCTCTTTCTACCAAAGCACGAGTTAAACCCCGATCTTTGTGAATGTAAAGTTGAAACCAGCGCAAACCATCATCAACCATTGCCACATCTTCTAAACTCTTAGTAGATAAGGTACTCAGCACCATAACCACACTTGCGGAAACTGCGGCTTTTGCTGTAGCAATTTCCCCATCTGGATGGGCTAAACACTGAAAAGCCATAGGTGCAATCATCAGAGGTAACTGCAACGATGCACCTAAAACTTCAGTTGTCAAGTTAATTTCACCGACATCAACGAGCATTTTAGGACGCAGTTTCACCCGTGTAAAAGCAGCGCGATTATCTTTTAAAGTAATTTCATCCCATGCACCACTACTGTAATAATCAAACGCCATTTTGGGTAGATGGGTTTTTGCTAACTCTTCATACTCAAATAAATTAATGGGTGAAATCATGTCTGTTTAAATAAATATATTATTTGTTTAGGCTGGTGATAGGTAATTGGTAATGGGTAATTGGTAATGGGTAATTGGTTATTGCTAAACTTCTTTCTGTCCCCAGTCCCCAGGGATGCACTGAGCTTGTCGAAGTGTCCCCAGTCCCCTAGTTCCCCTGCAATGGAGCATTTAAAGCTTTTTCAATGCGATCGCGGGTTTCCAGTAAATGCGCTTTTGTATACTCATCATTAGACCTCACCCGTTTGAGTTGGTGATCTAATTGTTTGAGCTTATACCATGCTAAAGTGCGAGCGTCTTCTGGTACATCTACTTTCCTTAATACCATCGCTGTTAAAAAGTTGACATATTGCCGTTGTAAACCCCGTCGTAAACTAGAAATTTCTAATTTTCCTTTTGGTTGTAAAACCTCCGTCCAAATTCCCATTTGCAAAGTATTAAATACTTCAGGTAAAGTCAGTGCTTCACCGGGTTTGCTTTTAAGTTCGATATCCTTAATGCGAGTCAGGCGATCGCTTGAAAGTAAATCACTCAAAACCGCACTCTGTACAAACAACACCAAATCATGAACTGGGAAATCTAAACGCCCCGTGACAGGTGTACTTCCCCAGTGATACCAACGAGAAGGTACTAATTTATTCAGTAGTTTCGGTGAAAATTTCAGCGCCTCTTCATCAAAAACATACTCTTGCAAAGTTGCTAATGCCTGTCTTTGTTTTTCCACAGGAACCGCCACAAATGGTAATCTGCCTTTATTATCAACCGGATTAACTCTGTAAAAAGACTGACCACCAATGTATTTAATAGTGTAACTTAACTGCTGTAAATAATTACCAAAAATGGTACTAAACTGATCAGTTAAATCGCTGTAACTATCACCATACATTAAATAACCCTGATTTAAACGATCCCACATCACACGGGAATTATCCAACTGCCAGCGAGAATAAACTAGCACATTACCGCTATTATCCCAAGGTGCAGATGTAGGATCAATTTCCGATGTATCTTCATCAGGAGAATAACTCAACTCTGGGTTTTCTGATAATTTCGCTATTTCTGCCAAAAATGATTTTTCTGCAATGGTACTTTTTGCCCCAGAAGGAGTATAACCATACTGTATTGCCCAAATATCATAACTTCCCACTTTATCAGGAAAATAATCCCCCTGAACTGTACCACGAGGGGCAATATTAGGAGGAATATAATCCATCACTGAAGCAGTTAAACCCTTAGTGCTAGTAATTTCTCGATTATTCATCTCCTCTGGAGGTAAAAGATTGCTACCGCGAAAATTATGCCGCAAACCTAAAGTATGGCCTACTTCATGGGCAATAATTAAACGTAAATATTGATGAATATAATCTTGCATCTGATCCCGACTAGGAACAGTATTTGCTAATAGTGACATAGCCAAAGCACCAAAAGCAAATTGATTAGCAGATTCTATCCCATAGCATAAATCATACTCTCCCGCTAGTTTAGATAAATTGCCAATTAACCCTTTATTTTTTTGATCATTGTTACCACAAAGAAGGCGATTTTGCATCAATGTAGATAAAGTAGTTGGCGTTTGTGTTTGTTTTTGTGTTTGCTTGGGTAAAATAATTTGCCGATATTCATTTTTTAAAGCCCTCACAAAACTAGCATCTACCAGAATATCAGCATCCAAAATTTCTCCCGTCAAAGGATTAACACGGGAGGGACCAAGGGCAAAATAGCCATCTACCGTATTAATCCAGCGAATTGTATTATACCTAATATCAGCCGCATCCCAGGTAGCATTATCTGGCATTTGTTTAACTTCAATCGCATCCTTAAAACCCGCCTGCAAAAAAGCTTGATTCCACATTAATACCCCTGCTCTAATCGCATCACGATATTCCAAAGGAACAGCGTTATCAATCCAGAAAACTATCGGTTTTTTTGGGGGAGAAATTTCCGCTTTGGGGTCTTGTTTTTCTAAATTCCAGCGATTAATATAACGGACAAAATTATCATCACGATCATCCCTAGATAAATCTTGATATGCAGTAATAAAATATCCCACACGCTCATCTGCTAAACGCGGTTGATAATTATTATTAGGCAGTTGAGAAATACTGTAGTGCAGTTTGAGAGTAAAGCCACGACTATCAGCCAGTACACTCAGATTTCCGCCAGCGCCTGTAAAATTTAAAATTGATTGCACTTCTAGATTATGGGGAAAAACTTTGGCATTACCAAAATAGGCTTGTTCTGGACTTGCTGATAATTCCAAACTAGCAGATAATCCTGCTAAATCTGTTAAGAGTAAATCACCTAAATCAATGAGTATTGTTTTCCGTTGGGGATGAATACTTTTAATCGGCAAATTATAGAGAACAGAATCACTAAAAGAACGCCGCAAAGAACGAGCTTGTGGATCTCCTTCACGAGTCCGAAAATTCACATTCCGCACCACAAATTGCAAAGTATTATCTATGCGTTGGAAATAAAATAGAAAATCTTGCAACGGTAAACCACTATAAATACCTTTTTCACCAATACCAGATTCCAAAGTAGCTGTAGCTAAGAAGTTTTTATTTAGTTGTTCTGGTTTAATTTCTAAATATATTTTATTATTTTCTTTTTGGCGATAAAGAGTAAATATACCCTCTAATTTTTGAGTGTCTTTGACAACATCATCAAATTCTTCTAAATTCTCATTTTTATATGGTTTAGTGATATCTCCAGGTTTTTTAGTTGGTTTATTGGCATTTTTCGCAAGTTGTAAAAATGGTTGTTGTCTGGCTTTTTTTGGATCTTCTACCACCCACATAAACGGTTGTTTTTGTACCTGTTTATTTTGATTAATTACCCATAGTTGCGATGCTGGTAAAGTTATTTGATCTGAAGTTGCCAGATTTTCCTTTGCCTTTGTCTCTAATGACTGGGCGCAAGCAGTTCCCATACCTAAAAATAAACTATGTAACACAACTATATAAAAAGTTAATCTTTTCATTCTACATCCCTAATAACTATTGATTCTGGTAAAAACAACAAGGCAGAAAAAAAGCTAACACGCTCAGAGAGTTCCTCTAGGATGATTAACCATGACTACAGTATAAAATTAAAAAATTGTCAACTATATTTAACTAAACAAAAATCAATAAATAAAATTCCGGCAAAATCCAAGATTTGAATGTATTGGGAATATTAGCATAAAGAAATATTAGGTTGGTTGCATTGTTGGTATTTTTTTCCTGTGCTTCCGTAGACAGAGTAGTTAGGACATCAATTTATCATGAAAATCCTACTACAATAGGGTTTTACTGCTGACTCCTGTACGGGCGAAGTACGGGAGAAGTAGGGGCGAAGCATTCGGAAAATAGCCTGTTGCTAAAATTGATAATTGGTTGCCCGAATGCTGATGCTTCCAGCACGCTTCGCGAACGCCCTTACAGGAAAATAGCCTGTTGCTAAAATTGATAATTGGTTGCCCGAATGCTGATGCTTCGAGCACGCTTCGCGAACGCCCTTACAGGAAAATAGCCTGTTCATAAAATTGATAATTGGTTGCCCGAATGCTTCGCCCCTACGACTCTTGACTCCTGCTACAGAATTTTTAAGATTCTCTTAAAACATATCCTACACCCCGCACCGTTTGAATTAAGCGTTTTTGCCCTTCCTCTTCAATTTTCAACCGCAAGTAGCGAATGTATACTTCAATCACATTTGACTCACCCATAAAATCATAACCCCAGACATTCTCCAATATTTGCTCACGGGTTAATACTTCACGGGGATGCTCCATAAAAAACTTTAATAGTTCAAATTCTTTCATAGTTAAGTCGATAGCTATACCATTATAGACAGCGCGACGGATGCCAATATCTAGCACCAAATCTCCAAAACGCAACTGTTCACTGGTATCGACATCAGGTTTGAGATATAGACGAATCAGCTTGAGAAAATCTTCTGAGCGATAGGGTTTAAGAATATAATCATCAGCACCAGCTTCCAGACAAGCAACACGATCATCAACTGTATCTCTGGCCATTAAAATTAAAACAGGGGAACGATGGCCACTGCTGCGGAGATTTTTGCACAAAGAAAGTCCAGATTCTCCTGTCAGCATCCGATCTACAACAATTAAAGCAGGTTGCATTTCGCGGCTTTTTTGCAAACCACTAGCCGCATCATGAGCCACAACAGTATCATAACCGGCTTCTTGCAAATCAAAAGCTAATTGATTAGCTAAACTATCATCGGGTTCAATCACCAGAACGCAGGCACTGTGAGAAAAGGTCATATAAATTGGTAATTGGTAATGGGTAATTGGTAATTATTTGGTAATTGATACAATTGATACAAATGATATTGTAGATGTTTTAGCACGTTCCATGATCAAACCTCGACTGTCCCAAGATGCAATTTTAATTACTCATTCCCAATACAACCCAATACAATTGCTTAACTACCAATTCTCGAAGAAAACCTGTATTGACAACTGACAACTGACTACTGACTAATGACAATTATGGTAACTCTACAGAATTGGGTTTAGCAATATGCGGTAGTCCCCAGCCTAATTTTTCCCGTAAAACGCGGAAAAACTCTGGTGATTGTAAGCGAATAAACCTAGCCTTATGTTGCGATCGCTCCAAATATACCCGATCCTCTGACATCACATAACACCCACCATTACCATCTACCACCATCACCATCCGGGGTACATTGACTGGATAGATGTTCACAGGTTCATTGTTGGGAAATACTAAAGCCCTAGAGGCCAAAGAATGGGGACAAATTGGTACTAGCTGCAACACAGGTACACCGGGAATAATCACAGGTCCACCAGCACTTAATGAATAAGCAGTTGAACCAGTTGGAGTAGAAATAATTACACCATCGGCTGCAATATCCACTGTTGCATGATGACCAATTTGAATTTCAAAGTGGCACATCGAAGTTAATGGTTCTCGATGCAACACCATTTCATTTAAACATAAGGCTTCCCATAAGACAGTTTCCCCCCGTAGCACTTTGACATTGAGCATGGTTCGTTCTTCGACTTCATACTCACCTGCCATTACCTGTTCTATAGCTTGGGGAAGTTGGTTTAGATAAGCTTCTGTCAAAAATCCCATATGACCAGTATTCACAGTTAACAATGGTATCCCACAGGGGGCAACTTGACGGGAAGCTGCTAAAACAGTTCCATCTCCCCCTAATACCACTGCAAACTCCATACTGGAATCAAAACCGGGAGGTGTGAGAGCTTCCACTGGGGTGTGGCATACAGGACCATCAGGATTAGAGTAGCCCAGTATACCACCGATGCTTGTTGTCACACACACATCCCAACCAGCTGCGGTTAACTGGTCTTTGAGTTCGATAGCGGTTCTAGTTGCTATCGGTTTAACGTCGTTGTAGATAATGCCAGCTTTCGGCACATTCAAATATCCAAGTAGGCTATGCTTTTTCTTTAGTAATGGTTACATATTTTGGGATATTGTAATCAACATCTGGGATTTTATTGACTATTAGCTTTTGATGACTGTTTAAAAGGCGTTTTTTTATCTTTTTTCTTTTTGCTCTTGGTTTTCTCGTAGTCTAGCTCTTTCAGCTTTTTCATAATCCGGCTGAAATACTCTTGCAAGTAAGTTTCTACTGTGGCTGTCTGTTGTTGCTCCAAGCCAAACACTGTATATACTTCATCCATTGGCGCATTTAATGGTTTACCACTGGCTAAAACTTCGGAAAAAGCCAATCTATCAGCTACATTCCATCCCCATTGGAAAAACCGCAGTAAGCTTTGAACACCACGCAACAAGCCAATAGGCATCCGTGTTACTCTAGCATCTTTTCCTGATAAACGTTCACAAATATTTATTATTTCTTCTGCACTCCAAGCACGAGTACCCACCACAGGGAAAGTTTGTTTTTGGGTTTCTGGTACACTCAATGCCCGAATCGCAAATTTAGCAATATCTTGAGTATCCATATAAGCCACCGGGGAAGATGAACCTGTCACCCACACCGGCTGATTTTCCAAAATGGGTATGCCATATTGACCAATTAAGCCTTGCATAAACCCAGCTAATCTTAAAATAGTGTAATTTAAGCCAGATTCAGCTAAAAATAATTCTGTACATCGCTTGATTTCCATTAGCGGTACATTGGGATATTTATCAGCATCAAGAATAGAGAAAAAGATAAAATGCTCTACACCCGCAGCTTTTGCAGCTTGAATTAATGCTACCTTACCTTCCCAATCTACCTGTTTAATTGTTAATGAATCTGTAGCGCGAGATGTGGAAGCATCAATGACTTCGTTTACACCTTCTAATGCTCCTACCAGGGTTTCGGGATAGCACAAGTCGCCTTTCACCAGTTCTGCACCCCACTCTTTGAGAAATGCAGCTTTTTTGGTACTGCGAACTAAGCAGCGTACTTTGTACCCCTCGTCAATAGCACGACGAGCTACTTGTCTTCCTAATGTGCCAGTAGCACCGACAATTAATAATGTCATGAGGGTCGTTATATATTTTAATGTTTTATGATAAAAATCTTAACAGAGTTTAGTTATAGAAATAAAAGTTTACATTTTTTTTAAGGAGGCTGGGGATTGGGGATTGGGGACTGGGGACTGGGGACTGGGGACTGGGAAATTAATATTTCTCACCCTGCTCCTTGCCCCCTGCCCCCTGCTTATTCTTCAGCGCCTTGAATTTTCAGCAATAAAGCGCCGAGACCCCAACCTACGAAGATTAAGCCGAAAGATAGCATAGCTGCATTTAAGATTTCGCCGCCCATTTGCTGTGTTTCTCCTTTGTGAACTGAATGGTTTGTAGATGTTTACCGTTTATGAGACTGCTTAACTTAACTTGATCGCTCAAATCTCATTTTTGCTAGTCTGGTAACTTAGGTAAACCAGGTCTTCAACTGTCTTGAGGATTAGACCTGTCTAAATAATTCTAAAATAGTTTAGCAGCTAATTGAAATCGGGACTGGGTAAGTAGCGATGTGGCTTAATTAACAGTTTTCCTGTTCCCTGTTCCCTGTTCCCTATTCCCTGACTTATGACTAATACTCATCAACGTCCACGTTTAGCACTGACACTGGGAGATCCTGCCGGTATTGGAGCAGAGGTAACTTTAAAGGCTTTGGCTGATTCAGAAGTTAGCCAAAACTGTGATTTAGTCGTAGTGGGTAATCGGCATTTACTCACTAAAACTTATAAAAATTTGACAGCTAATACTGATAGTTCACTAGCTTTGGCCAATCCTGATGAGTTAAATGTGATTGATGTTGATGTACCAAACTCAGGTGAAATTATTACTGGGGTGGGTAATGCTGCTAGTGGTGCGGCCAGTTTTGCTTATATGAAATATGCCATAGCCCAAACTTTAGCAGGTGATTTTGATGGTATTGTTACAGCACCTATCGCTAAATCAGCTTGGAAAGCCGCTGGTTTTGATTATCCGGGACAAACCGAACTTTTAGCCGAGAAAGCAGGTGTAGAGCGTTTTGGAATGTTGTTTGTCGGGCGATCGCCTTTTACTGGTTGGACTTTACGGGCTTTACTTGCTACCACACATATTCCTTTATGTCAAGTATCGTCAACCTTAACACCGGAATTATTAACAAAAAAATTAGATTTATTAGCAGAATGTTTAGAAAGAGATTTTGGGATTAAAAATGGGAAAATTGCGATCGCTGGTTTAAATCCCCACAGTGGAGAAATGGGACAATTAGGAACAGAAGAAATAGATTGGTTAATCCCTTGGTTAAAAGCAGAAAGACAAAAACGACCGCATTTACAACTAGAAGGACCCATACCACCGGATACAATGTGGGTGAAACCGGGTCAAGCTTGGTATGGTAATTCTAACGTTAAAAATCCTGCTGATGCTTATTTAGCACTTTATCATGATCAAGGTTTAATTCCTGTAAAATTAATGGCTTTTGATCGGGCGGTAAATACTACCATTGGTTTACCGTTTGTGAGAACTTCCCCAGATCATGGAACAGCTTTTGATATTGCCGGAAAAGGTATTGCTGATGCAACCAGTATGAAAGCTGCGATACAGTTAGGGGTGGAGTTGGTGAAGCAAAGGCAAAGTTTACCTCACGCAGAGGCGCAGAGACGCGGAGAGGAAAAGGATGTTATGAGAACCTAGCCCAGAAATTATCTGAGCAAGGAGAAATTGAATTTTATGGTTTAATTACCTTATTAGATGCTTTGGGATTACAGTTAGCAGTATCCGTTAAGTCTGCTTAATTTTTGATGATTAATTCCCATTCCCTATTCCCTATTCCCTATTCCCTATTCCCTATTCCCTATTCCCTATTCCTGATGCTTAATTTCACAATCACCGGAAAATGATCAGAAGGCCAAATACTTTCCCATTGTTTATTGTCAATGATTACTTGTTCGATGTGAAAACGGCGATCGCCATAAATTGTATCTCTAGCATCCACAGGTTCACCAGTAAAATCATGAAAAGTTTTTTGTTCTGCTAACGGCAGATTTGCTAAAGTATCTTGTATTCTAAAATTATCAGCTAAAATTATTCGTTCTAAAGTTCTGGAATGAGCGTTAAAATCTCCTGTTAACAGTAAATAATTTTCAGCAGGAAAACCCATTAAACGCAGACTCAGCAAACCTGCACCCAACTCCCTCGCTTTAGCAATTTCATGATCTAAATGAGTATTAACAATAGTTAGAGAAATACTAGGATCACCCACCTGAAAATTAGCCCAAGTTGCCATGCGTGGTAAACGAGTTCCCCAAGTAATACTACCAGGAATTTCTGGAGTATCGCTGAGGTAAAAATCTTGAGTTTCTTGCAGTTTTAAAAGTTCAGGTTGATAGAAAATTGCACAGTGTTCATCTTCTCCTGTACCAGAGCGATCGCCACCAACAAATTTATATTCTGGTAAAAGTGCTTGTAAATCCTTCAGTTGATGGGGTTTACCTTCCTGTGTACCCACTACATCTGGTTGATAGTGTTGAATAACAGCAGCGATCGCACCTACACGCTTTTCCCACTGACGTACCCCCGGATCTGGTTTGTCGCAGCGGAGGTTAAAAGTCATAACTGTGATTTTCATTACTTTCTTTAATGGCATCTATATTGATAAGAATATATAGTATATAGTCAATTTAGATTTTATAGTTCTATAATAACTTATTAGCGGAAATTTTAAAAATCTTCAAAATCTAAAATCTAAAATCTAAAATCCAAAATCCAAAATCCAAAATCCAAAATTGCTCTGAGGCTTGAGTAGATACAAATTCCCTGACCGACTTTAGCCTTAATAATTCCAACTCATGCTAAATCTGTGATCAAGCCCCAATAAAAATCCTTGGTAAATTCAGATGTACAACCAGATTGTTAATTGATAAACGCACCAATATTTTAATGATTTGTTTTTGCTCTGGAGTGTAAGCATTCAGCATTCAGTCATCGGTTTCCGTCAGTACCTGAAAGATTGAAATACAAAGAATGAAAAAAGCAGATGCAGATAACATTCCTAAAATTAAAACGTCTGAATCCTGGCTATTGGCTGATTACTGATTACTGATAGCTGAATACTTACGGAGAGGTTAAACTTTGTTACCTTCTGGTGGTTCAAACTTATAACCATAGCCGCGTACCGTTTTGATAAACTCTGGTGTACTCGAATCAACTTCCATTTTTTTACGTAATTGACCAATATGCACATCTACAACCCTTCCATCTCCTACATAGTCACAACCCCAAATTTTCTGAATTAGTTGGGGACGACTCCAAGCTTGTCCTGGATGACTAGCTAAAAAATGTAAAATATTAAACTCTAAAGCCGTTAAAGCTAAAGGTTTATCATTCAATTTTACCTCTCTACCTTCTGGGTTAATTGCTAATTGTTGAAAAACAAGACGTTGTGATTGATGAGGATGGATATAACGAATGCGTCTTAAAAGTGCTTCAACTCTGACTTCCACTTCTGCTAGGCTAAATGGCTTAGTCATGAAATCATCTGCACCTGCGGCCAGAATTTTAATTTTATCAGCTTCATCATTCCGGCTAGTGAGTATCAAAACTAAAACATTGGTGCGACTTTGCATTTCTTGACAAAGTTTATAGCCATTGGCATCTGGCAAATTCCAATCCAGAATTACCAAGGCTGGATTGAATTGATCAAATAATGCCATAGCACTTTTACCATCTGAGGCCGATTCTATTTGGTATTTTCGACTCAGAAAACGGTAGACGAGATTTCTCACACTGAAATCGTCATCTACAATCATAATCTTGGGAATATTCGTGGCAAGCTTATCCATAGTCCAATGCAGTTTATTGATTGATTTGGCGATTTTCTGTGGTGACAGATGCTTTGAGATGTTGTGTTTAAGGAGTATCTTAGCTCCTGGCTAAATAAATAAGTAGGAAAAATGCTTTAGTCCTTGTATACACTGAATTTTTCCTGAAGTTTATGCAAACTTTATAATAATCCTTATAAAATGTATCGGTAATGTATGATTTTGGTATTTTTTTAAAAAAAAAATGTATAAAATATAAATCAATTGTGGTGTTATACCGAAGTATCTGTACTGAAATATTACTGATGACGATATGAGAAATCGAATATATCTAAAGATAGATTTTTACAAGATTTATTCAGGATTTATTCAGGATTTATTCAGGATTTATTCAGGAAAATTTTTATATTTTCATACTCAAGCCAGACAAATTAACTAGACTTTGTTTGTTAATTTATTGTTGACTAAGTTGATTGAAGTTGAAATTGAATAGGTTAAAACGGATAAAACTTATGACTAATAATTTGATGGGTGGGATTATTCCTCAACAGCCACCCATAGAAGTAGAATCGGATGTTCATGTAGTTAAATCTCGTCTAGAATGGGGCGAACCAGCATTTACAATTTTGGATGTCCGCGATCGCTCAACCTACAACCAAGGTCATATTATGGGCGCAATGCCTATGCCTATAGATGAACTAACAGATCGTGCAGAAATTTCTTTACAAAAAAGCCGTGATATTTATGTTTACGGCACTGATGAGGGACAAACTGCTCAAGCTGTCCAAAAATTGCGTGCTGCGGGATTTGTACACGTATCAGAATTAAAAGGTGGTTTGGGAGCATGGAAGGCAATTGGTGGACAAACAGAAGGTATTATCGAATCAAGAACTCCCGCAGGTGCAGATGATTACAATGTTGTCTCTCGCATCCAAAATCATTGAGAAAATCAATAGAAGTGATTGGTGATTGGTGACTGGTGATTGGTGACTGGTGATTGGGTAGAATCAGATAAAAAGTCAAGCATTTTGTTCCCTGTTCCCTGTTCCCTATTCCCTGTTCCCTGTTCCCTGTTCCCTCTTACCTAAGAATTACGAATTACTCTTAATGTTCAAATAAATCTTTGAATTGTAATAAATCCAAAGAAACCAATGTTGGTAAAACTTGAAAGCACTCTTGTGCTAGTTGCCAACGTTCTTCTCGTTGTAGCATTTGCGTTAGTTTTTGTTGAATGCTCAATAAGTAGCGGACATCATTAGCAGCGTAACTTAATTGAGCCTCCGATAAATTAGCAGCATTCCCCCAATCAGAACTTTGAGAGCTTTTGTCTAGTTCTACTTGTTCTAATTCCTGTACTACATCTTTCAAACCATGACGGTTAGTGTAGGTGCGGGCTAACTTACTAGCAATTTTAGTACAAAAAACAGGTTGAACCTGAATATTAAGATTGTGGCGTAAGGTAGCAATATCAAACCGTGCAAAGTGAAATACTTTGAGGATGTGGGTTGCTTCCAAAAGTTGTTTTAAATTTGGAGCTTCTGTTTGTCCTTTAGCGATGCGGATAGCGGTGACTTTTCCTTCTGGGTTGCACAACTGAACAAGACACAAGCGATCGCGTTGTGGTAATAATCCCATTGTTTCCGTGTCTACAGCCAGAGCTTCAGATTTTAAATACTCCGCGAGGGTAGCAGCATCTATATCACCGTCACTAACCCTAAAATCATCTAATCTCATCAATCGTTCCCAAATGAATGATAGTGTCTATCAGTTAAAAAATTACTGGATCAGACACTAATTTATTATTATGCAAATTGTGCAAAAAATCAGTAAGACAATCTATTTGGTATTGACAAATATTTGTGTGAGATAAACTTCACCTTTGGCATTAGTCGCCACTCCCACCCCTGTCAATTTAAAATTTCCTTGAATATTATGCAAATGTCCAGGACTGTTGAGCCAACCAATCACAGCTTGCTTTGCTGGATCACTATATCCCACGTTGAAAGCCACATTTTCGGCTGCATTGTCATATTTAAGAGGAATGGCTTTAACTCGTTGTTCCAATCCATGATGACTAAATTTCACTATACCATTAGCCATGTTCTGACTGTGAATTCTTGCTTGCTGAGTGATACTTGCATTTAAGGTGAGCTTTGATAATCCTTGAGAAACACGATATTGATTAATTTGCTCAAAAACTAATTTTTCTAAAGTAGCATTTTCAGAACCAAGATTCAAAATAGCCGCCTGACTAGAAGTATTAAATGACTGAGTGTAAGTGATTTTTTTAGCAGAATTATTGCTGGGAACAGGATCAGTCATCAATCCACTAGCAAGGACAAGCGTACTTAAAGCCATGCCAAAAGCAGTTTGTCGGAACATAGAGAATTAGGTAGTGTATGGATTTATCAGACATATACTCTATCTTCTGATGTACAGAATAAGTACCAGGATACTGTCAAGTATTGGTGAACTGAAGAATTACAGTAGGTGTCAGGAGTCAGGAGTGGTAGGGGCGAAGCATTCGGGCGACTAATTATAAATTTTTGTCTAAGCCTATTTTCCGAGTGCTTCGCCCGTACAGGAGTCAGGAGTCAGGAGAAATATTACCTATTACCCATTACCCATTACCCATTACCCATTACCCATTACCTGTCACCTTCTATAATTCATATTTTTGAGTTCACTTTCCTGAAAATGACATTTTATTTTGCTAAAAGTCTGCCAATTTCATAACTTTAAAAAAATCCAGTATCCAGTATATGCCTATGGTAGATGCTTCACCTCACAAAGTGTTATTGTCACTACATTTTTAGTCAAAAAAATATATAAAAAATAGTATCCATTGACAGATGCAAAAATAATTGATAATTGATAATTGATAATTGAAATTATTGGGATTACGAAACCAAATAATCACCAATCACCAATCACCAATCACCAATCAGGCACTAAAATTTATCTTGATGTGAGGAAAATTTGGGTGAAAAAAATTTGTCCTTTGCTATTACTCGCCACACCAATTCCTGTGAGGTTATAATTACCTCTAATGTTAGCTAGATGTCCTGAACTCCTTAACCAACCTTGTACAGCGGTGGTTGCAGGATCTCTAGAACCTTGGTTGTAAGCCACATTTTCCGCAACTCGACTGAAAGGAATACCAATCGCTCTGACTCGTGCTTGAAATCCATCATGACTAAAGAGAACTTTACCACTAGCCATGTTTTGACTGTGAATTCTTGCTTGCTCATCAATACGATAATTACGAGTCAGTGGGGGTAAATTTTGGGAGGCGCGGTACTGGTTTATTTGTTGGAAAACATAGGCTTCTATAGCAGCAGTATTAACATTAGTTTGTGCTACTTTGTAGCTGTCATTGGATATAAAAGATGGACTAGGAGCAGAACTAGCCATCCCACCACTGACTAAAACTAAGAAACCTGCACCAATAGCTGAAATAGTATTTCTCAACATGATTAATTATCAGCCTTGAATTAAGAATTTAGCAGCTGTTTGCACATCCTTGTCACCTCTACCAGAGCAGTTAATCACAATCCGGGGACTGCCTGTAAGTTGTGGACATAAAGTTTCTAAATAGGCGATCGCATGAGAAGTTTCTAAAGCAGGTATAATTCCTTCTAACCGGGATAAGCGTTGAAATGCCTCTAAAGCTTCAGCATCTGTCACACTATAATATTCAGCCCTGCCAATATCCTTCATATAGCTGTGTTCTGGACCAACACCAGGATAATCCAAACCTGCACTAATGGAATGGGGTTCAATCACCTGTCCATCATTATCTTGTAACAGATAACTCATTGCCCCATGCAATACACCAACTTGTCCTTTTGTCAAGGTGGCGGCGTGTTTACCAGTGTTCACACCTTCACCAGCAGCTTCTACACCTATTAACCGCACCGATGGTTCTTTAACAAACTCATGAAAAAGTCCCATTGCATTAGAACCACCACCCACACAAGCCATAAGAATATCAGGTAAAGCACCCCATTTTTCCATTGCTTGAGCGCGGGTTTCCTGGCCAATAACCGCGTGAAAATCCCGGACTATCATCGGGTAAGGATGGGGACCAGCTACAGAACCCAGTATATAATGAGTAGTTTCTACATTCGTTACCCAGTCACGGATGGCTTCAGAAGTGGCATCTTTGAGAGTTCCCGTACCGGCTGCCACACCACGAACTTCCGCCCCCATCAAGCGCATTCTAAACACATTTAAGGATTGGCGTTCCATGTCGTGAACACCCATGTAAATAATACATTGCAAACCAAAACGAGCGCAAACGGTAGCTGTAGCTACCCCATGTTGTCCTGCACCTGTTTCAGCAATAATGCGCTGCTTACCCATGCGCTTTGCTAATAAAACTTGACCAAGGGCATTATTAATTTTATGAGCGCCTGTATGATTTAAATCTTCGCGTTTTAAGTAAATTTGCGCTCCTGTGCCATCATGACGGGCATAATGGGCGGTGAGTCTTTCAGCAAAGTATAAAGGGGTAGCGCGTCCTACGTAATCTCGCAGTAAACCTTGTAATTCTGCTTGAAAATCAGGATCATTACGGTATTGGTGATAAGCTGTTTCCAGTTCAGCTAAAGCCGGCATTAAAGTTTCAGGAACATATTTACCACCAAAGCGTCCAAAACGTCCTAAGCTATCGGGAACAGCAGCGGTTTGTGAGAAGTTGGGAGAAAGGGGAGTAGTAGTCACAGATTCGGTTAAATTAGAGAACACAGTTAATTGTAATTCTAGAACAATCTTCTTTTACAGCAGGAGTCGTAGGGGCGAAGCATTCGGAAAATAAGCTGTTACACAGCTAAATTGTATAATCCTAATATTCTGAACTCTTGTTTAACAGGCAAGATGCCTGTTCCACTTATACAAATTAAATGCACAACAGCTTAGTTTTGGACAAAAATTGATAATTGGTCGTCCGCATGCTGATGCTTCCAGCACGCTTCGCGAACGCCCGTACAGGAGTCAGGAGTAAAACTATTTTTGTTTCTCGTTTTCTCGTTCTCAGTCAGAGACTGGTAATGCGATCTAGGAGGTTCTACCTCCAGTTATCATTGAGGCATAACCCCTAACTGTGTTCTGCTATATAAAACCTAGACAAAACTAGACTTTACTTTCTACTTCAACGGGAGCATAGGAGCAGTTATCCCTCAGTAGACTTTCACGCCTTAGCCAGACGCGATTGTGTTCCAATTAAGTTTCTGAAAAAGACTACCACCATCATTGCTTGGTTTTCGCGTCGGCAATAGTCTCAATTCAATACTTGATATCACCGTATTATATATCAAGTAGTTGATTTTTTCCTAAAAATATATTGATTTTTGTCAATAAATATAAGTATAGTTTTGTCTATGAAATTGTCAACTTAGGACTTGCTCACTCAGAGCATGGGAACTAGAGACTAGAGGCTGAATGGGAATATGCTTGTCGTGGTGGAACTAACCCAAGTTACATATTGTTTATAATAAAAATTATCAATCACAGAAGACAAACCATGAATATTACCCTAAACCCAGAACAAGAACAGTTTATTAAAACCCAACTAGCACAAGGTAAATTTCCTGATGCTCAAGCAGTAATTAATCAAGCATTACAATTGTTACAAGAAACACAAAAAGAATATGAAGAATGGGTAGAAGATGTGAGAATTAAAGTCAACGAAGCAGCAGCAGAATTAGAACGAGGTGAAGGAGTTCCTTTAGAAACAGTCATTGAACAAATGCAAGCCAAATTTCGCCATGCGCGTGAGGCGAAAAGATGAATCAATGTTTAATTTCACCTCAAGCAATAAAAGATTTAGATAGCATTTCCGAATATTTTTTAACTAGAAATATTGAAACAGGAGAAAAGATTTTTCAAGAATTTACGAGAAAGTGTGAAAACTTGCTGCAATTTCCCCAAATGGGGCGTAGTTACGAACACATCAGAAAAGGAATGCGGGGAATACCTCTTAATGGTTACATCATTCTTTATCAACTTGTTGATGATCATGTAGAAATTCTCAGAATTGTCAATGGTCGTCAAGATTTAGAATCTTTGTTTGCAGGATAAATACATAAACGCGGATAAACGCAGATTTTCAGAATCAAGATATCCAGGATTAAAGGATTTACAGGATAGAATCAATTAAAAAATTAGGATATTTTCACAAATAAAAGCGGATGCCTATATAATTAAAGAAGATTTTTTTACAAATGATAAGGATTTTCATGATGAATCCAGCACTGGAAAACAAAAAATCTATTTTAGAAAAACTAGACAATTTAACACCTACACAACAGGAACAAGTATTAATTTTTATTAATTCATTATTCTGACAAAAAATATTTAACTGTTTTATGATATCTCTTAATAGCCCCTTATTTTATCAGGTTGTCAAATAAAAGTCAATAATCCCCTACTTGTTTTTTAGTCTTGACAATAAATGATAAATTAATGTTAGAAGTCGGGGATCTATATCATTGCATTTTCAGGATCGGAAAATAAAGTGTCAATAAAAGAACATAAGATAACAGTAAATTCCCTAGAATGGTATTATCGGGAAGCCCAACCCATTGGACGAAGTGATTTATTACCAGTGGTATTACTACACGGCATAGTTTCCCAAAGTTATAGCTGGAGAAATATTATACCAGCTTTGGCAGCACAGGGAACAAGAGCGATCGCACCAGATTGGATTGGATACGGCTTTTCTGCAAAACCAGAAAAACGCGATTTTGCTTACACTCCCGACGCATTTATCAAAGCTTTAGATGACTTTATTCAAGCTATAGAATTAGAACGTTTTTCCTTAGTTGTGCAGGGATTTTTAGGTTCAGTTGGTTTACAATATGCCTTGAAAAATCCTCAAAAAATCGCCAATATTGCCATTTTAAATGCTCCCATTTCTACATCTGCTAAACTACCTTGGAAAATTCAACAAATGGGTTTACCATTAGCGGGGGAAGTGATGACACAAGATCCCTTATTAGTGGATAGAACCTTAGAAGGTGGATGTCGTTATCGCATCGAAGATCAAGATTTAGATGTTTATAGAAAACCGTTCTTGAAAACTTCAGCATCTGGTCGCAGTTTACTATCAACAATTAGAAATTTGCAACTGGATCAAGCCATGTCAGAAATTGAAACAGGTTTTAAAGAATGGCAAAAACCGATTTTAGTACAATGGGGAATCATTGACCCTTGGTTATCTTTAGATATGGCTGAAAGTTTTGTGAAATCTGTACCCGATGGGGACATAATTAAGTTACATAATGTGGGACATTATCCCCAAGAACATTATCATGAAGTGATTTTACAAGACCTGTTACCCTTTGTGCGTCGTCATAGCAGGTGACAGGTGACAGGTGACAGGTGACAGGTGACAGGTGACAGAAATAATTGATTACCAATTATCAATTACTAATTACCGCGATAATCTGCAACCTTGTCAATAATTGCCGTAACCTGATAATAAGAGTAAATGCAATCATCTGTAAATTGACTAAGGTAGGTGACAATTCATGGCTTATTCATGGTTTAAAGCCTTTCACATTATTGGTTTTGTAGTTTGGTTTGCAGGGTTATTCTACCTGGTGCGTTTATTTATTTACCACACAGAAGCGAACCAAGAACCAGAACCCGCAAAAACGATACTCAAAAACCAGTATCAACTGATGGAAAAACGTCTTTACCATATTATTACCATCCCCGGAATGATCGTCACCGTAGCGATGGCCATTGGTATTCTTTCCACTAACCCAGACTTGTTAAAAGAAACTTGGTTACATTTTAAATTAGGCTTTGTGGGAGTTTTATTAATCTATCATCATTATTGTGGTAGATTAATGAAACAGTTAGCCGCCGATGAATGTAAGTGGAGTGGACAACAATTAAGGGCTTTAAATGAAGCACCGACTTTGTTATTAGTTGTCATTGTCATGTTGGCTATTTTCAAGAATAATCTACCCACAGATATCACTGCTTGGCTGATTTTTGGTTTATTGATTTTCATGGCTGCTAGTATTCAAATGTATGCCAAAATTCGCAGACGCAATAAAGAAAAAATGTTGGCAGAAATGAATCAAGTTAATCAAAATAATCAAGTTCCCCAAGCGCAAAGTTAAGTTTTGAGGTGGGCATTGCCCACCATAAAAATGTAAGATTCAGGAGTCAGAAGTCAGTAGGGGGAAACCCCCTGTGGTTGCCCTCTCTCTTTATATCTAGGTTTCACCTTTGATTCTGTACCTGATTGATCTGCAATCTTCTGTAATATTATTTATCAGGGAGTCTCAACAGTAATGACAAAGCAATTATTGAAAAATCTCTTTAATAACCGTGTGGCCGTCATCGCAACTATGCACCATAAAGAACAAGTAATTGCCCCATTATTACAACAAGAATTAGGAATTAAGATTATTGTACCACAGGATTTTAACACCGATGTTTTTGGCACATTTACCAGAGAAATAAAACGCCCAGATACACAAATTGCCACTGCAAAATTAAAAGCACAAAAAGCTATGGAGATGACAGGGGAAACTATAGCTATTGCTAGTGAAGGAAGTTTTGCACCTCATCCCAGTTTTCCTTATATTTATGCTAACAGAGAAATTATTGTTTTTTTAGATCAAGAAAAAGAATTAGAAATTGTTGGCGAAGTTTTTTCTACTGATACTAACTTTAATCATCGAGTTATTAGCAGTTTAGCAGAAGCAGAAGAATTTGCTGAAAAAGTCGGTTTCCCTGAACATGGTTTAGTGGTTTGGTTTGAAAAATCAAATCCTGAAAATCTTGAAATTATTAAAGGTATAACTACCACAGAAAAATTACAGGAAGCTGTGAATTTCGCTTTCAATAATTCCCCCGATGGTAATTTACATATAGAAACTGATATGCGGGCGCTTTATAATCCAATGCGGATGAAGAATATCGAAAAAGCTACCCAAGATTTGCTGAATAAAATTAATAGTTGTTGTCCTCAATGTTCTACCCCTGGATTTAGTATAACTCAAAAAATCAAAGGTTTACCTTGTGAAAGTTGCCATCAACCAACTTTATTAACTATGGCGGTAATTTATCAATGTCGAAAATGTAATTTCATAGAGAAAAAATTATATCCTGATGGTAAACAGTTTGCAGATCCGGGATTATGTGAATATTGTAATCCTTAATCACAACTAATAAATGAGAACTGTTCAAAAATGGAAAATCAACAATTACCTTTTCCTGGAAGCAAGAGAATTAAAAATAGTTTTTTCCTGTTTCTCCGTGGATGGGTTTTCAACCTGTAATCAAACAATTATCAATTATCAATTGTCAATTATCAATTGATATCTGAATAAAGCCCCCTCTTGAACGGTTAATAACAAGAGGGGGTTTGGAGCTAAAGTCCGGTAGGGTAATCGGGCTATTTAATATTTAATAATTATTCGCTATTTATCAAGTCCTCCTTTAGAGAGATAAATTTTTAGATAAAATTATTTGTTGGTATAATTAGATAAAAAATTGATAAAAAAGCCCCCGCTATCAGATATCAACGGGGGAATATTGTATTAAAGTTCGTCAGGTGATCGGAATATTTAATTATTTAGTATTTATTGTTTGTATCTTTATTCCTCCATTAGATAGAGAAATTTTGCAATATCTGTTTAAATTCGTCTATTAAAATACTAAGTGTTACTTTTGGTAAGCTTTATTAGTACAGGAGTCTTGCTCAGACTCTAAACTCAGACTCTCAAGAACGTCATATCATATCCATATACGCAACTTTTTTGAGAAGTCTGGGAGCTATTTCCTGCCAATTTGCTGTATTCTAAATTTTAGAATTTTATTTTAAAGATTCTCTAAATTTTTCAATTTGGTGATATGGAAAAGAATTTATTTTTAATTCTCTCTGTATGATGTAGAGGCTACCCAGTAGAAAACTGAGTATAGCTAGGGTGTACATTGTACCTAAAAAGCCATTTATTATTTGCACTTGGGAATTTTTTAAACGTTCTTGTGAACGTTTTTCCTTGCCCATTAATAATACTAGATAAAATCTCCTTTTAAAAAAGGGAATAGAAAGTCTTATATCTATCGCAGATGATTTATTAACTCGGTCCACAAATACTCTTTTCAACTCTGCAAGTTGAGCAAGTTAAGGCTTTCATCATCGGCTTAAAAGAAATACCTCCTGGAAAAAATAGAATCGGTGTAATTTTATTTTTTCTTTGTAAGCATTTAGCTAATTAAACTTAAACTTAGTTTTGGGCTTTTATGTTTGCAGTCCACAACACCTATGGATTTATGCCTCATAAACTAGCCCACTAAGTTCCTAAAGGCACGGAGTTAAATTGGCAAATCCCAAACGCGCACGGTTTTGTCATGGCTTCCAGACACAGCACGACGACCATCAGGAGAGAATGCAACACTCCAAATATCTCCTGTATGTTTTTCGCAACGGCAAATTTCCTGACCTGTGTTCGCATCCCACAAGCGTAAAGTTTTGTCAGAGCTACCAGAGAGAATGCGATTACCATTAGGAGAAAAAGCTACACTTAAAACTCTGTCTGTATGCCCCTGAAAACAGCGAATTTCTTGACTATTTTCTGCATTCCACAAACGCACGGTTTTATCAAAACTACTGGACAGGACGCTTTTACCATCAGGCGAAAAAGCAACGGCAGATATACTAGCCTCATGTCCCTCAAAACGCTTGATTTCCCATTTACTCTTTAAATCCCATAAACGTATAACTTTATCACCACAGCCTGAAAGAGCCTGACTGCCATCGGGAGAGAAGGCAACACTATAAACTGCTCTCCAATGTCTTTTTAGACAACTAATTTCCTGACCTGTATTAACTTCCCACAAACGCACGGTCATGTCATCGCTGGCAGATAGAGCAAATTTACCATCAGGAGAAAAGGTGACAGAGCGAATAGGTCCGGTGTGTTCCTCGAATCGGCGAATTTCTTGACCTGTTTCTATCTCCCACAGACAAAGAATTGCGTCATGATTTCCAGACAAGCAAAATTTGCCATCAGGAGAGAAACTGACCGCATAGACTGAACTATTCTGTTTTGGGAAACGGATAATTTTTCTGTTGTTCTCCAGATCCCAAATATCTACAGTCCGCTCACCACCTCCAGATATAGCGCGAGTACCATCCGGCGAGAAGCTGACAGATCGTATCCAACCCAAGTTAGGAAAACAAAGGATTTGCTTACCTATTTGCTTTGCTAACTGAGGATTTGGCGTTGGTTTTGGGGAAACCGCCGGATTTATAGAATGACCGGATTTATTATTTAGTGCATTTAGCACTTGCTCGGCAGTCCAACGGGATGTATGGTCTTTAATTAGACATCCGCGCACAATTTCATCAAAAGGTGCAGGCAAGTTCCTATCTAAATTAAGTGACTCTACTTGCTTAACTCGAGCCATAACCTGGGTTTCTCTGTCTGCGCTAAAAGGATTCTTCCCGGTCAGCATTTCTACAATTATTACCCCTAAAGACCAGATATCCCAGGCTAGTGAAATCTTACCTTCTGGAAAGAACTCAGGAGGAGTATAGGCAGGAGTACACTGGAGAGTACCTGTTCGTAAATCATCATCATCACCTACTTCACGTACTAATCCAAAGTCTCCTAGCTTCCATACTTCCCCTACTCGCAGGATATTACTGGGTTTTACGTCTCGATGTGCGATGCGTTCTTCATTGTGCAGATACACTAATGCTGAACCAATGCTTTGCACTACCTCTCGCGTTTCTTTCTCTGACAGTGGTGTGTCTAGATTAATATCCTCATCCAGTGTTCTTTCCGCCTGCTCCATCACCAAATACAAATAATTGTGAAAGCCAATGTTATCTTCTCCTGGAACTAAACCACGCAACAAGTTAGGATGACTTAAAGTCATAGCAGCTTTCAATTCATTCATTTGTCGTTGGATTAAATCGCGGTTGTCAAAATTTGTTAGCCGCAATTTTAAGGCGACCTGCCCAAACTGTCTGTTTCGCAGAACTACATCAGCCAAGAATACTGCTCCCTCTCCACCAGCACCTAGCAGTTTCTTAATGCGGTATTTATTATCAATTTCAACATTGTTTTTTACAAACGGTATCCAATGGACATCATCTGGCACGGGTTATTCTCCTATATAAAAATAGCAATAAGGCTGATATCGTCTTTACCACCGTTATTTTTAGCGGTTTCTACACACGCGTTAGTCAGTTGGTCAGGGGATGTTCGATAATTTTTAACCAGTTCTTCTAGCTCCGAATCTTGGACTTCTCCATGCAATCCATCGCTGCATAAAATTAGTACATCTCCTTGATGCAACTGACGAAACGCTAATGAACTATCATCTTGCCATTCCGGCTGAACGGATAACTTAGCGTTTGATCCGCCGCCAAGGCAGGACGTGACTTTGGAACGCATAGGGTGCGATCGCGCTTGTTCGGAAGTAATCTCGCCGATTTTGACAAGACGCTGCGCCCAAGTTTGGTCAGTTGTCACATAGGGGGTTTGCTCTTGACCAAAGTGATATAACCGACAGTCCCCTGCATAAAGGTGTAAGCACTCTGTCTGGGTGATAATAGCTGCAACGATAGTAGCCCCCATTTCCAGTAGTCCAAAATCCTCTGATGCTCGCTGATGAATTGCCTGATTCGCTGCATGAAAACGTTCTAAAAGCATTTCATACCGGGCTTTGGGTTCTTGGGGTAACGGTTGATTTAACAATTCCCTAAAAGTATCGGCGGCAATTTTAGCTGCTACCTCGCCCCCACCTTGTCCACCCATTCCATCAACCACAACCGCCAGTTGTGCTGATTTATCTTTCCAAACTCGAAGTACCATCTGATCCTGGTTTATATCCCGTCCCAAGCCCTTGCTAGTTTTCCTTTTAGATTCCAGTCCTAACTCGCTTTGTCGCTGATCTGCCATTAACTATTACCTCGCTTTTAGTTGAGTTTATTGGCGATAGTCAACGCTTTTGTCGCGTGACGAGGGGAGAGTTTACCCATTTTCTCCAAGTCGTCTTTGAGTTGATCAATTTGCTCTTTGAGATCGTCTAAACCATGATCTACTGCTTCTATCTCAATAGTTTTGAGTAACTGTCTTGTGCGGTTAGGATTGGTTTCTCGCTGCAATATAACAATATTTTCTCGTATTTCCCACAAAGCTCGGCTTGCTTCCACATCACTGTTAATTTTCTCACTTTTATCGTACTCAGGCGTATAGAGGATGGTAGCAGTTTCTGTTATAGGGTTATCCAAAGCACTAGCCGTTAGCTGAACTTGCATAACCTCTTGTTCACCTGGTGATTTACCAGGACTTAGCCGGGGAATTTCCACTTTGACGAGTACATCAGTAGGTGTATCTGTGCGAATAGATCCAATAGTTAAGATGCCTTTGGCTGTTTCCTCTAAGGGTAGGTAGTCGGGGCTAAACCGACAGAATGCTTTGATATTCAAATCCTTGATTTTAGAGATTAACTCCAGCTTGGCATCATCAATGGCGATCGCTTGACTGACTGTTAGCCTTTCTCGCAGTTCTGGTTCTAGTTCTTGTGGGGTATCAGCATACATAAAAGTACCCTGTCCCCTAGTGCTTAGATTGTATAAAAATTCAGTGTTAAAGTCGGCTGCATCTCCCAAACCAACGGTGTGTAGTACAATTCCCTCACTGCTGAGTTTTTCTGCTTGGTTAAGTAAAGGAGTGACGTTATCTAAAATCTTTCCTTCAGGAGTTGTCGCGTGGCCATCAGTAATCAAAATACCTACTCGAACAATACCAGTTTCCTCTGGTAAAGCATTTTGAATCCAATTTAATGCTTTGTCTGTGCGAGTTACACCACTTGCCTGTAGACTACTGATGGCTGAATTGGCAGTTTCAACAGCCCCTTTACCTCCACTATGGGACTTTAATAAAGGTTGTACTTCAGTAGCAAAACTAGCCAGTTCTAGGCGATCGCTGTCACGTAATTGATCTACCACAGAACGGCACGCTTTCTTAGCTGCTTCGAGTTTTTCCCCCAGCATTGAGCCGCTAGTATCCAAGGCGATCGCCAATCTTAAAGGCAATCCTTGTTTCTTTGATGAGGGAGAAATCCGAATCCGTAGTACATGATCAGTGGATACTCTTTCATCGCTATTTTTTGCTGGTTTATTCCAGGTAAGTTCTAGATTTAACATTGTTTAAGTTACTGGTAGTTTTTGGTGAAATATTCTATATTACGTAGGTTTATGGCGTGTTTTCAGACTATAACCATAACAAAATACAGCCGATAGCCATCTGTGAGTCCGTTTCTGCACTGTTATAGGTTATAGGTTATAGGTTATAGGTGACTATGCACAAAGCCTCTCGACATTGTTTATAAGATGGCTGTTACCTTTATCACTTGGTATAAGGTAAATCAGTCCAATCAAGTGTTATTAGTTTTTTCTGGTAATGCTTGTAAATGATGATTTCTTTACCAACCAGAATATTGTCCTAATAGCTTGGATTTAAACTTTTTTATTAAAAAACTTTATATACTTTATTAATCATATAATTTTATTTTTTACTGTTTAACCTTATTCTTGTATTTTATATATAGCAATAAACTGTGTCAAGTTTGAAACAATTTTAATTTTTAAACTTTTGTATCTTTCCGTAAATAAAAATACTCGCTTTGAAATATTATGTAAATAAGTAAAGTTGTGTAAATACTGATCACCAAGATATTTAATTTTCAACAAATGTTCAATCATTGACCTCTTGACTACGTCTATCTGCGTTTATCTACGTTAAATTAATTTAAAGCCTATTAACCTCAACGGCTGAGAATCTGAAACTAAATACTTAAATCATCCGATACAAAAAAGCTAACTAATGCTAACAAAAGTTGGCTTTTTCTTCCTGTTTCACCAGTTCGACTACGCTTACTGAACTCCTAGCAGTGTCGGCACTATCTAGTCCACAGGCTAACACGATCAATCTGACCGCTTCTTGTTTTAAATTAATCGCAGCGTTTAAATCTCTGTCACTCTCAAAGCCACAGTTATCACATTTAAACACTCTTTGAGATAATGACAGTGATGATTTCTTTTCTCCACAAGTTGAGCAAGTCTTGCTACTGGGATAATATCTATCCACAATTACTAACTTACTGCCATACAGTTGTGTTTTGTATTCCAACTGCCTTCTAAATTCATAAAAGCCCATATCGGCAATAGCTTTTGATAATTTCCCATTCGCTAACATCCCAGATACATTCAAATCTTCTATCCCTATCACCGCGTGGTTTTTGCTAATATAGGTAGTAATTTTGTGTAATGTATCTTTTCTGATATTGGCTATTTTTTGGTGTAGTCTGGCTATTTTGATTTGGGCTTTTCTATAATTATTTGAACCTCTGAGTTTATGTCGGTTCAAGTATTGCATTCTTGCTAATTTAGCTTCAGACTTTTTATAGCTTTTTACCCCATTGAATATTTCTCCTGTTGATAACGTTGCTAGATGATTTATGCCTAAGTCAACTCCTACAAACTCTTGATTTTTGGGTGTTTCCTTTGGGTTTACCTCCAGTTTCCAAGAGATAAACCACTTATCAGCTTGTTTACTTATGGTGACAGATTTCGGTTTATATCCTGTCGGGAGAATTTCATAAGTTTTTAGCCAGCCAATTACAGGGACTTTGATTTTTCTATAGTCAATATGAATTGCCCCATCTAAGGTAAAAGAATCCTGTCTCCCTTTTTTCTTGAATTTAGGAAAGCCTTTACTTTTCTTGAAGAAAGATTTAAAAGCATCTGACAAATATCTTAATGAGTATTGAGGGGCGCATTTAGATACTTCATAATACCAAGGATGGGTAGATTTAATGGCTGCTACTAACCATTTGTGTAAATCTATGGCTGTGGGAAATTTAATCTTATCTTGAGGATTAAGTTTGTTATGTAATAATACCTGCTGACAAAGTGCTAATCCTTGATTCCAAGCGTGTCTGGCTACTCCTGCGTGTTGCGCCAGTAGTAGTCGTTGTTGCTTGTTAACTTTGAGTTGGGTTTTGAATCCTAGTAGCATACAGGTATTTTACTGTAATTCTGTCACAAAGCCAAAAGATGACAGGAAATTTTCAGTAAATGTAAGTATTTGTTAGTATTGGTTAAGAAAAAATTAACTAGCTACTAACCCCAAATCACCATAAAATAATTAACGCGGTATTTCCCAGAGAAAAATTCAATGACATTATTACAAAACCAAGTCGCAATTGTAACAGGAGCATCCAGAGGTATTGGACGTGCGATCGCTCTCCAACTAGCATCCCAAGGCGCAAAAGTCGTAGTCAACTACGCCAGTTCCAGCACCGCAGCAGAACAAGTAGTAGCAGAAATTACAGCAGCAGGAGGAGAAGCGTTCACCGGAGGTGTTGGCGAAGCCATCGCCCTCCAAGCAGATGTTTCCCAAGCAGATCAAGTAGATACACTGATAAACACAACCTTAGAAAAATTTAACCGCATTGATATCTTAGTCAACAATGCAGGGATTACCCGCGATACATTGTTATTACGGATGAAACTAGAAGACTGGCAAGCTGTTATAGACCTCAACTTAACAGGTGTATTTTTATGTACCAAAGCCGTCAGTAAAATCATGCTCAAACAACGTTCTGGCAGAATTATCAACATTGCTTCTGTAGCCGGACAAATGGGCAATCCAGGACAGGCAAACTACAGCGCCGCCAAAGCAGGTGTGATTGGTTTTACCAAAACCATCGCCAAAGAACTAGCTACCCGTGGTATCACCGTTAACGCCGTAGCACCAGGCTTTATCAAAACTGACATGACCAGCGATATCAAAGCTGATAACATATTACAATTTATTCCCTTGGGGCGGTTTGGTGAACCAGAAGAAATTGCTGGTATGGTGAGGTTTTTAGCAGCTGATCCCGCCGCAGCTTACATTACAGGTCAAGTCTTTAACGTCGATGGTGGGATGGTAATGTAATTGGTAAAGAAGGGAATAGGCAATAGGGAATAGGGAATAGGCAATAGGCAATAGGCAATAGGGAATAGGGAATAGGCAATAGGGAATAGAAAAATCTTCATTCTGACTCCTGACTCCTTGATCTCCTGACTCCTTGATCTCCTGACTCCTGACTCCTGACTCCTGACTCCTGACTCCTTGATCTCCTGACTCCTGACTCCTGACTCCTGACTCCTGACTCCTGACTCCTGACTCCTGACTCCTGACTCCTGACTCCTGACTCCTGACTCCTGTTGTAATTACGAATTGCCATGTATTCTTTGTAAAACCGTAGCACCTAACAGCAGAACGATACTAGCAGCAGAAGCCAGGATCACAGGTAAAGTCATACCTTGTACCGTCATAGCCAGTATATTAAAAAATAAGGTGACAGACCACAAAGTAAAAGCCGCACGACGTTGGGAAAAACCCCAGGCAAGCAAGCGGTGATGTAGGTGATCCTTACCGGGTGTACTCAAAGGGTTTTTTCCGGCTAAAAGTCGCCTAATAAAAACCTGAGTAGTATCTAAAACTGGCAACATCAAAAATAAAACCGTTGGTATCAGGGCATAAATTGTACTTTGTTGCAACTTGCCTAAAATGCTAGTGGCAGCTAGAACATAACCGAAAAAATACGCCCCCGCATCACCCATAATGATCCGTGAAGGATGAAAATTGTGGCGTAAAAAGCCCAGTGCAGCACCACCCAAAGCAGCTAATACCAGGGTTGCTGCTGCTCGATTATCAAACTGAGCAGAAACCCCCAACAAACTCATGGCTGTAATAAAACTGATCCCGCCGGCTAAACCATCCATCCCATCCATCAAGTTAATAGCATTGGTAATACCCACTACCCATAACACCGTCAAAGCCATTGATAGCAAGGAGTCAATAGGAGTACCAAAAGTAACTTTCACACTGATACCATTAGCCACCAACAAAAGGGCTGTGATCATTTGCGCCCATAAACGCACAGAAGGAGGTAAGCCAAATTGATCATCAATAAAGCCAACCAAGACGAGAATAGAACCTCCTAACAAAATTGTGAGTACCTGAGCCAATACGCCTTGAAGTTCAATGGGTCTTAGCAGACTAGCAACGACCACAGCCGCAATAACGCCAGCATAGATAGCCAAACCTCCCGCATTAGGTAAAGGTTCTCGGTTAAGTCGTCGGGCGTTTGGTTGATCAGCCCAACCTACCCGCAAAGCAAATTGACGGATAGTCGGAATTAAACGCCATGTAACCAGCCAAGCCAAAATAAAAGTAAATACTACCGCCAACCAGCCGGAGCCGCTAGGGTTAGCAATGCCAAGGGATCTAAGGGAGTTGTCTAAATTCATCTCCCGATACAATCATTAGTGCTAATGTCCAAAATAAGTATCACCTGTAATCTTAATCAATTTTTTATTGTTATTTGTTAAATTCAATAGTTGGAATAGTTAGCACTCCTGTCTTGTGAGTGCTAAATTGTCTAATGGAAGAGATAGAGAAAACAAACATGGCTAAGATTATTTCATTTGATGAGGAATCACGGCGATCGCTAGAAAAAGGCATTAACGCCTTGGCAGATGCGGTAAAAATCACCTTGGGACCAAAAGGCCGCAACGTCCTGTTAGAAAAAAAATTTGGTATACCCCAAATTGTCAACGACGGTATCACCGTTGCCAAGGAAATTGAACTAGAAGATCCTTTAGAAAACACTGGTGCAAGACTGATCCAAGAAGTGGCATCTAAAACCAAAGATACCGCAGGTGATGGAACTACCACCGCCACAGTTTTAGCACAGGCATTAGTTAAAGAAGGACTCAAGAACGTCGCTGCTGGTACAAATCCCATTGCCTTAAAACGGGGTATTGATAAAACCGTAGAAGCATTGGTAGCAGAAATTGCCAAGATAGCCAAACCAGTAGAAGGAAGTGCGATCGCTCAAGTTGCCACCGTTTCCGCCGGTAACGATGAAGAAGTCGGCAATATGCTGGCCGAAGCAATGGAGAAAGTCACCAAAGATGGTGTCATCACCGTAGAAGAATCAAAATCCTTAACTACCGAACTAGAAGTAGTAGAAGGGATGCAAATTGATCGCGGTTATATTTCTCCCTACTTCATCACCAACAACGACCGGATGACAGTAGAATTTGAAAACGCCCGCATCCTCATCGCCGACAAAAAAATCAACGCCATTCAAGATTTAGTACCTGTACTGGAAAAAGTAGCCCGTTTAGGTCAACCTTTATTAATCATTGCTGAAGATATCGAAGGTGACGCTTTAGCAACCTTGGTAGTCAACAAAGCGCGGGGAGTCTTAGCCGTTGCTGCCATTAAATCCCCTGGTTTTGGCGAACGTCGCAAAGCCTTATTACAAGATATTGCCATTCTCACCGATGGACAGATGATTTCTGAAGAAATCGGTTTGAGCTTGGATACAGCTACCTTAGAAATGCTGGGTACAGCCCGGAAAATCACCATTGACAAGGAAAACACCACCATTGTCTCTGGTACTGACAACAAACCAGAAGTACAAAAGCGTATTGCCCAAATTCGCAAACAGTTAGAAGAAACTGATTCTGACTACGATACAGAAAAACTGCAAGAACGTATTGCCAAACTTGCTGGTGGTGTAGCAGTCATCAAAGTTGGTGCAGCCACAGAAACCGAACTCAAAGATCGCAAATTGCGGATTGAAGACGCTCTCAATGCCACCAAAGCCGCAGTAGCAGAAGGTATCGTTCCTGGTGGTGGTACAACCTTAATTCACCTGTCTACAAAAGTAGATGCCATTAAAAACAGCCTTGATGCCGAAGAAAAAATTGGGGCTGACATTGTACAAAAGTCCCTAGAAGCACCTTTACGCCAAATCGCAGATAACGCCGGTGCAGAAGGTTCAGTCATTGTTTCCAAAGTTAAAGACACCGATATTAACATCGGCTACAACGCTGCTACCGGAGAATTTGAAGATTTAATTGCCGCAGGTATTATTGATCCTGCTAAAGTTGTTCGTTCTGCATTGCAAAACGCCGCTTCTATCGCGGGTATGGTTTTAACCACCGAAGCGATAGTAGTAGAAAAGCCTGAAAAGAAAGCTGCTGCTCCTGATGCTGGCATGGGCGGTATGGGCGGTATGGGCGGTATGGGCGGTATGGGCGGTATGGGCGGTATGGGTGGTATGGGTGGTATGGGTATGTTCTAACTACCACTTGCCCAAATCAATCAAAATCAATCAAAGTCAATAAATTTTAATTTTTTCTAAAGTTTGTCTTTTGGTAAAGACAAACTTTTTTTGGCAAAATTCAGGAGTTTGGCTGTGAATTTAGATCCTATGTCTTATTTACCAGCAATCTGCTATAAATTAGTAAATTATCAAATAGGAGAGCATCCTAATTTTGTAAAAATATGATATGCAATTCACCACACTGCCTCCTCCTGACTCCTGACTCCTGTACGGGCGAAGTAGGGGCGAAGTAGGGGCGAAGCATTCGGAAAATAACCTTTTCAGAAAATTGATAATTTATCGCCCGAATGCTTCGCCCTTACAGGAAAATAACCTTTTCAGAAAATTGATAATTTATCGCCCGAATGCTTCGCCCTTACAGGAAAATAACCTTTTCAGAAAATTGATAATTTATCGCCCGAATGCTTCGCCCTTACAGGAAAATAACCTTTTCAGAAAATTGATAATTTATCGCCCGAATGCTTCGCCCCTACTACTCCTGAAGAAAAAAGTTTTTCAGCAAGATAAATATTAAGGTGAGACTTAATGGCTAAAAAACATCGTCGTCTACCCAAAGTCATAAATAAAGTTATCAACAAAGAAAAAGTAAATAAGCCATTTGAAAACGAATACTATCATGAACCAGGAACTCCTCCGGGTACACTCATTATTGATGAAGATGCTGAACAACCAAATATTTTTTTGGTTGACTATAACCAAACTAATCTAACTCACAAACAAATAAAACATCCAGAAGAATGCAGTAATTACTTGGATACAGAATCGGTTTCCTGGGTAGATGTACAAGGTTTAGGCAACAAAGAGATTATTCACCGTTTGGGGCAAACTTTTGATTTACATCCTCTGATTTTAGAAGATGTTTTCAATATGGGGGAACGCCCGAAAATCGAGGATTATGAAGACCAATTAGTGATTATTGCTCGTATGGTTGTGCCTAATCCCAATCATGGTAGTTTTTATAGTGAACAAGTCAGCTTAGTTTTAGGTAGACATTATTTATTGACAATTCAAGAAGAACCTGAGCATGATTGTTTTGATAGTGTGAGGATGAGAATTGACAAAGGTAAAGGAATTATTCGCCGACAAGGAAGTGATTATTTAGCGTATTCTTTGTTAGATGCAATTATTGATGGATTTTTTCCTGTTTTAGAATTGTATGGAGAACGCATTGCCGAATTAGAAGAAGAAGTAATAGTTAGTCCAAATCCCCAAACACTAAAACAAATATATCAAATTAGGCGAGAATTATTACAACTACGAAGAGCTATTTGGCCACAAAGAGATGCGATTAATTCTTTGATTCGTGATAGTAGTAAATTAATTAGTGAGGAGGTAAGAATTTATTTGAGAGATTGTTATGATCATGCGGTACAAGTGATGGATATGGTGGAAACTTACCGAGAATTAGCATCAGGATTAATGGATGTCTATCTTTCAGCGGTTAGTAATAAAATGAATGAAATCATGAAATTACTAACTGTTGTTTCATCAATTTTTATTCCTTTAACTTTTGTAGTGGGAATATATGGAATGAATTTCAATACCGAAAAATCACCTTATAATATGCCGGAATTAAATTGGTATTGGGGTTATCCGCTATGCTTGGGATTAATGGCGGCAATTGCTAGTGGGTTAATTTTCTTTTTTTGGAGACGGGGTTGGCTTGACAATTCATTTGAAATCAATCAAAAATAAAGTTTGCGAATTTTCCAAGGAGTTATTAGTAGTTTTATGGCAGTACAAAGTGGCGATCAAAATCTTCTTGTTTTGATGGTTTATATATTGGGAGTTTATTACACATTCAATCGCATGATTGAATCTGTGGATGACATGGTGGTGCTAAATTTTCAAAAGAGTGCCGTTGAGGAACAATTGAAAGAACAAAATCTGGATGAAAAAATTGGGATTTCCTTTAAAACAGATACATATTCTTTGGAGAAATTAAAAGACAACTTGAAAGAATTATCAATTAGCATTGATAATAAATCAGAGGCTTTAGCTGTATATGTTGACTGGGATAATAGTTCTTGGGTCATTGAACATAGCAAAAAATCTCGCCGTGTGATTCGCAAATCTCCAGACCTAAGCCGTGACTTAGCAATACCACAAGTTCCTACGATTATTGCTCCTAAGAAAACAATTTCTGAAAGTGTGACAGCAGAAGATATTTTAAAAAGGGACAAAGAAACAGGAACATATCAACCTGGAGAACCTTTAATTGATATAGTTGCCATGAAAGATCAAAAGCCTTTTAAGGGTTTGTATAAAGATTTTATGGATGGTAAAAAGAAAGTAGAATTTTCTTTTCAACTGGTATTAAGAATATCGGAGTTGCGTGTCGGTTTGGCTCCGGGTGTGAATGTTCCTCCTATCTCAATTATCAATTGTCCTTTCACTATCGAGAAATTACCCTGGACCTATGCTCTACCTTGGAATAAGACAAGATGATGAAGATGGAGAAATGGGGAGAAAATTCTTTACCTACTCCCTATTCCCTATTCCCTGATAACTGAATAACACAGAACGGGCGATTAAAGCTTAAACTAGATAGGGGAGAGAGTAGGCGCAGGTGGTTGCAGATCAGTCATCAAGACTGGTTTGAGGAAAGTCCGGACTCCCGAAAGACCAAACTTGCTGGATAACGTCCAGTGCGAGCGATCGTGAGGATAGTGCCACAGAAAGATACCGCCAGGGCTAGGGACTGGGGACTAGGGACTAGGGACTGGGTAAGAAATTTCCCAATCCCCAATAATCCCCAATACCTAATCCCTGGTAAGGGTGCAAAGGTGCGGTAAGAGCGCACCAGCAACGTCGAGAGGCGTTGGCTCGGTAAACCCCGGTTGGGAGCAAGGCCGGAGGAACTACGGTTGGTCTTTTACCAGTTCCAGTAAATGAGCGCCGCTAGAGGTGTTTGGTAACAAACATCCCAGATAGATAACCGCCCTCGCAAGAGAACAGAATCCGGCTTATGTCCTGCTCTCTCTTTTTTTAGTCATTAGTTATTGGTTATTAGTTATTAGACCTCTGGTGAAAATCAATGTAGAAACGTTCTATAGAACGTCTTTAGAATGGGGTTCAGGTTATACACATTTAATTACCACCAGATGTCTATTAGTTATTAATGATTGAGTTGCACATATTTACTATCTTGTTTTAATGTCCCGCGTTTATCCTCGCCGTCAACGGCAACTTGAAACTTTAGTCCAAAAGTTAGGTTTATCACCAGATAGCCCCATAAAGTGGCCGTTACTTGATTTGGCTCTAACTCACGCCACTGTTTCCGAGTCGGCAAATTATGAACAGTTGGAATTTGTCGGTGATGCAGTTGTGCGTCTGGTGTCCGCTGTGGTGTTATGGGAAAATTATCCCGACTGTGCTGTGGGAGATTTTGCGGCTATTCGTTCCGTGTTGGTGAGCGATCGCATTCTCGCCAAATTAGCCAGAGAATATGGTTTAGAATTATACTTATTAGTTGCTGGTAGTGCTACTGCTGATCTTGTTGGTCAAGAGTCACGTCTAGCAGATGCTTTTGAAGCTGTTCTGGGGGCGCTTTACCTTAGCACTCACAATTTAGACCTCATTCGTCCTTGGTTAGATCCCCACTTTCAAGAACTAGCAAGAGAAATTCGCCTCGATCCGGCTAGATTAAACTATAAAGCGGCTCTGCAAGAATGGACTCAGGCACAGTTTAAAGTTCTACCAGAATATCGCGTCCTAGAAGTTAATCAACCCCACCGTAGTCATGAACGTTTTGTAGCTGAAGTTTGGTTACATGAGAAAATGTTAGGACAAGGTAAGGGACGCTCTATTAAAGCTGCTGAACAAGCTGCGGCTAAAGTAGCTTATTTGGCAATTACTCAAGAGGTGACATAATTAAGAGTTAGTAGTTAGTGCTTTAAATAAGTGCTTTACCTAAGTGCTTTAACTATATCCTCCACCAAGATGGTAAATCCATCAAAATCAGTTGAGTTATGGGCAATCTGTAAAATTTAGTAAAATTTAGTAAAATTTAGTAAAATTTAATTCAAAATTAAGAATTGACCACAGTAATCACGCTTATTTTATGTGTAGATTAAAGTTGGATAGGAATAATGTGGAAAACTACCGAAATCTATTGACAAAAACTTATGACATCCAATCCCGCAAATATCACATCTCTCACTGAGTTTGTAAAACTCAACTCTCCAGCTATATTTATCACTGATGCTCATCCAGACTTGGTGAAAGAAATACAGCAACTCCTGAAAATAGAAGCAGATGGAAAAGTCGGACCAATCACCAAACAAGCATTTTCTGAATTTAAAGCACTACAACAATTAGAATATCCCTTGGGTTTAGGAGTCAGCACCGCCAAAGAATTACTGGAACTAAAAGATAAAGAAGAAACAGCAGGAGACAAAGAAGAAACTAATACCTCAGAAATCAAAGTTAATACCAATGCCGGATCACGTACAGGCGCGACTATGAAACTTCCTGGAGGCGAAATAGTCTATGCCAACCAATATATTGTTGACGGTGTTCCTTTGACTTGGGGTGAAGTTACGAAAAATTGTACTCGTGTTCCTACTAGTTCTGAATATGTAGCAAATGCAATTAGAGTAGCGAGAACCTGGGGACCAGTGAGAGAAAAATTTGGCTCACCCATTAGTATTACTTCTGGTTATCGTCCACCCGCAGTCAATAGAGCAGTCGGAGGCGCTCGTAATAGTCAGCATCTCTATTTCCGAGCTATAGATATGATCCCAATGAACAGAGATTTTAAAAAGCTGTGGGATGTGTTAAGAGCTTCTCAATTTTCCGGTTTGGGAGATGCTGTTTTTATGGGTAGAAATAAGGGCTTTTTCCATGCTGATGTTAGGCCTGGTGGTAGAGTCATCTTTCCTTATTAATAATAAAACTACCACTATATTCAGGTTTTACCCCTGAATTTTCTAGGGTTTTAGCAATGCTAAACCCTTACTTTTTTATGGGGGATCAAATCATTAACAAGGAAACAAAGTAATGGTTTTATCTGCACTTCCAGCAGCTAAAACTTTACCATCGGGACTAAAAGCAAGAGAATAAACTCCATCATCAGCACATTTAACACTGGAAATTTCCACCACACTATCTACATCTACTTTCCATAACTTCACAGTTTTATCTTGACTGGAACTAGCTAAAATATTACCATTGGGACTAAATACCACTGCATAAACTGCTTCAGAATGTCCTGTTAAAGTTTTCATTTCCTCACCAGTTTCTACATTCCATAACTTCACAGTTTTATCATTACCAGCACTAGCTAAAATCTTACCATCACAACTAAAAGATAAAGCATTAATCCCACCAGTAAACCAATCAGAACTTACCGTTAAAGTTTTGACTGTGTTTTCAGTTAATTGTAAAATTCTAATACTTCTATCATTCCTACCTCCACCACTAGCTAAAAGTTTACCATCGGGACTAAAAGCGACACACAAAACATCATCTGTATGACCTTTAAAAGAGTAAATTTCTTTTCCCTGTTCTAAAGACCAAAGTTTGACTGTTTGATCTTTACTACCACTAGCTAAAATTTTTCCCAAGGGACTAAATAAAACACATTTAACTGTCTCTTCATGTCCTTTAAAAGTGAAAATTTCTCTCCCCGTATTTACATCCCATAATTTAATAGTTTTATCATTACTTCCACTAGCTAATATTTTACCATCGGGACTAAAAGCAACTGAGTTAATAGCTCCCTTCCATACTGAATCTTTATGTCCTGCAAAAGTACGATGTTGCTGGGTTTGTAAATCCCAAATTTTGATAGTTTTGTCATCACTTCCACTAGCTAAAGTCTTACCATCAGGACTAAAAGCAACTGAAGAAACTTTATATTCATGACCTTTTAAAGTTCCCACAAATAATAATTCTTCTGTGTTTTCTGCTGATGTAGAGGTAGTAGTAATTGCTTGATTAAATTGGATGTTGACGGCAGAATTTTCTCCTGTTTGAATATCTGATTTATTTGTTGTTTCCAAAGGTCTGATTAAAGAATTAAATGTGATTAAAGCATCAAATGAAGTATCTAACGATGTTAAGGATTCATGTACAGAATCAAAAATATCATTTAATCTAGAATTTTCACTGTTTTGATTTTGTTTAACTTGATCAAAATCTTCAACTTGTGTAGCAAAAGCTTGATTTAATTGCTGAATGGAATTAGCCATATTTTCACAGAGAGAATTAAGATCAGTAAGTTGTTGACTAAGTTGAGTAAATTCTAAACTTTGATGTTGCTGATTTTCTCTTAATTCTGCTAATTCTTGTTGACTAATTTCACTCCAATTTTTTAAAGATGTCTCAATCTGTTCAATCTGAGTTAATTGAGAATTAACAATTTCCATGTTTTGCATTTTTTCATGAATATGCAAAACTTCAGATTGGATTTCTTGGACAATATCTAATTTCTCACCTTGTTGCTGAATTTGTTTATGTAAATTTTCTAGAGAACTGTCTAATTGATTTAAGCGATAGTTAATATTTTGAATTTGTTGAGGAAATTCGTTAATTTCTGTGAGTATTTTTTGCATTGATGTTTCAATTTTTTGGTCTATCTTGTTATCAATAAGTTGGTTTAGCTGCTGTTTCCAATCTTCAATTTTTTGTAAGCGATCATTGGATGTATTCACATTGGATGTATTCATAGTTTCTTTGAATTGGTAAAATTGATCTGTGATATTTTGTAAACTGGTTTGTACTTCTTTAATCTTATCTTGGGATTGAGAATAATTAAACTGGGAATGAGTTGCTATATTTGTTATGATTAAAATTAAGGGAATAACTGCATAAACCACTTGTTGATTAACAGTTGCAGCAATAGTTCCCAATACTATTAAACCTAAATAGATATACCCGCTGATTTCTAACCATTTACCTTTGTTCATTCTGCTTAATTATGATACTTTTACTGAAGTATATTTGTATAAACAATCAATTGTCAACAGTTGACACTGGAAATATTCAACCACTCAACCTGAAAAATATCATACCCAGATACCGGACTTATTGAAGAAGTTGGGGATATATCCAGGTGAATACATAACAATTGCTATCGTTGAGGAAATATGATATCATAAATAGTTCTCTAAAAGCGTGCTGGGTGAAGAACGTAGATATATAACTCAGCACATCTACAACACTCAGCACAAGAAAGTTTAGTTTATGGCACTGCCAATTGTAGCAATTATCGGTCGCCCGAATGTGGGCAAATCTACTTTTGTAAATCGTTTAGCTGGAGATCAAACCGCAATAGTTCATGATGAACCTGGTGTAACACGCGATCGCACTTATCGACCAGCATTTTGGCAAGATCGGGAATTTGTCGTGGTTGATACAGGCGGTTTAGTATTTAACGATGATACGGAATTTCTGCCTTTGATTCGTCAACAAGCAATGACGGCACTTTCAGAAGCTTGTGCAGCAATATTTGTAGTCGATGGCCAAGCCGGTTTAACCCCAGCAGATGAAGAAATTGCGCTATGGTTACGGCAACAAACAGTACCAGTATTACTGGCGGTGAATAAATGTGAATCACCAGAACAAGGTATAATTCAAGCCAGTGAATTTTGGGAATTAGGATTAGGAGAACCTTACCCTATTTCCGCTATTCATGGTAGTGGTACTGGTGAAATCCTCGACGAGTTAATTAAATACATTCCCCACGTTCAAGACTTAGAAGAAAATACCGAAATTAAAGTTGCCATTATTGGCCGTCCTAATGTTGGTAAATCCAGTTTATTAAATGCTTTCGTGGGTGAAGAACGGGCCATAGTTAGCCCTATTTCTGGAACTACCCGCGACACAATTGATACTTTAGTTGAACGGGATGGACAAACTTACCGCTTAATTGATACTGCGGGAATCCGTAAAAAGAAACACATAGATTACGGTACTGAATTTTTCAGTATTAACCGCGCTTTTAAAGCCATTCGTCGCTCCGATGTGGTGTTATTGGTTTTAGATGCTTTAGATGGAGTCACAGAACAAGATCAAAAATTAGCTGGGCGCATTATTGAAGATGGACGCGCTTGCATTATCGTTGTTAACAAATGGGATGCGGTCGAAAAAGACTCTTACACAATCTATGATTATGAAAAGAGTTTAGAAGCACGTTTACATTTTACTGAATGGGCAGATACAATTTTTGTTAGTGCCATGACAGGTCAAAGGGTAGAAAAGATTTTAGAATTGGTGAATAAAGCTGCTGAATCACACAAACGCCGTGTCAGCACTTCAGTAGTGAATGAAGTTCTCACAGACGCAGTGAGTTGGCATTCCCCACCAGCATCACGTAGTGGGAAACAAGGTAAAATCTATTATGGTACGCAAGTGAGTACCCAACCGCCCACATTTGCCTTATTTGTCAACGATGCAAAACGCTTCAATGACAATTATCGTCGGTACATAGAAAGACAGTTTCGCAAACAATTGGGTTTTGAAGGTACACCAATTCGCGTATTATGGCGGAGTAAAAAAGTCCGAGAAATGGAAGTTGGTAGTGTCAACCGCGCAACTCGCGTTTAAAATTTGGGATTTGGGATTTTAGATTTAGATTAGGATAAATTAGCTAACAATCCAAAATTTTCATAGTTACAAAAGTTTTCTCCTGCAAAATCTAAAATCTAAAATCTAAAATCTAAAATCTAAAATTGAAATATGGACTTACTGCGATCGCTCCCACTCGGATTATACTTAGAACAACCGCAAACTTGGCTACATAAATTAGATCCACGAGTTAAGTTAGTTTGGTTGTTAAGCTTTCTCACCAGCTATGTAGTTGCTAACAACTATTGGCGGGTACTACTGGTAATAATGTTAATTATTTTTACCTTATTTGCCAAAATTCCCCTGAGAGTATGGCGGCAACAAATGGGCTGGTTGCTAGTTCTGTCATTAATGGTATTGGTGATCGGTTCGATCAGCCCTGACGGATACAGTATAAATTATCAACCACGCCTACCAGCAAATGAACAGGTTTTAACTCAACCATCAACCGCTAAAGATAGCAAAGCAAGTCCAGAAATAGAAGATAGTAATAAAGAATACAGTTATATGCTAATTCACCAAGGACCAATAAAAGTAAATCGTCGTTCTTTGGATTTAGCAATTAGCTTGAGTACAATAGTATTTAGTTTAATTTACAGCACTAATTTATATTTACTCACAACCGCACCAGAAGAAATTACATCTGGGATGGAAAGCTTAATGCAACCGTTGAGAAAATTCACAATTCCCGTCACGGAAATTACCCTCACTTTAACATTATCATTGCGGTTTATACCCTTAGTTTTAGAAGAAATTCAAAACCTAGTACGTTCTGTAATGACAAGAGCAATTAACTGGAAAAAACTAGGATTAAAAGGAAGTGCAAAAGTTTGGTTAATAGTGATTGAAAGATTATTAGAAAATTTGCTATTAAGATCCGAACAAATGGCAAATGCTATGATGGTAAGAGGGTTTACCAGTCCTAATGAACATCGAGTCAAATGGCAAGAATTAAAATTAAAAACAGGTGATTGGGTAGCTATAGGAATTTTAATTGTATTTTGGGGACTGAGGATAGCATTTGGAACAGAAGTTTCTTAATGTAGATGAAAAGCACAAGCTGATAGGGAAATAATTTCCCAATCTAAAATCCAAAATCTAAAATCCAAAATCTAAAATTGTCAAAGGAGTTCAAGAAATGACTTCTATCTTTCCCGGAATGAACCCATATTTAGAACACCCAGACTTATTTCCTGGACTACATCACTTATTAATTAGCGAAATTGCCAGATTTTTATCACCTCAACTGCGTCCTAAATATCGAGTTGCCGTAGAAGTGAGAACCTATGAAACCATAGATGATAGTTCATTATTAGTAGGTATTCCTGATGTGATCGTGAAAAGTCGGAAAAATATCAGTGAAACCAAAAATACAAAGGTTGCTGTTGCTGCACCTGCACCAAAATCTGTAACAGTTACCGTACCAATGCCAATTAATATTAAAGAAGGATATTTAGAAGTTAAAGAAGTTGGAACAGAGAAATTAATTACCACAATTGAAATTCTTTCTCCTACTAATAAACGTTCAGGTAAAGGAAGAGAAGCATATCAAGAAAAACGGCAACAAGTATTAGGTAGTCGTAGTAATTTAGTAGAAATTGATTTACTACGCAAAGGCGAACCCATGCCCATGTTTGGTGATAATATTGAAAGTGATTATCGAATTTTAGTGTGTCGTGGAAATCGCCGTCCTCAAGCAGATTTATATGCTTTTAATATACAAAATATAATTCCAGCTTTTTCTTTACCTTTGTGTGCAGGTGATAGTGAACCAGTAATAGATTTGAAAGCCTTGTTAAATCAGGTATATGAGATTTATAATTATGATTTGGTCATAGACTATAGTCAAGAACCAGTACCAGCACTTGCAAAAGCAGATGCGGCTTGGATAGATGAGTTGTTGCGGCATAAACGGTTGAGGTAGCATATTTTTAACAGTAAAACTACTGACTTTGTTCAATTTTATTCCTTTAGATGGATGTTTAAATTACTGAAAGTCGATATATTGATTACATATTTTACCCTGAGTGAAGTCTGGGCTTGGGTTCTCTTCCAAGCCTTTTTTGTATTTATTAGTCATTAGTCAGGAGTCAGAATAATTTTAGATTTTAGATTTTAGGTTTTAGATTGGAGTTGACAAAAACAATCCAAAATCCAAAATTGTATCCCCTTTTTTTTGACTTTTTACTTTCTCTTCCCATTTCCTAATTTCTTGGTATTAAACCCATTGCAGCAGGGGGAATTTCAGTCATTAGACGAAATGGGAAAAGTGGAGTTGAAGCAATTTGAGCATAATGAGCATAATCTGGAGTCAGAAAAACACTATATTTACTAGCTTCTGGAGTTAATTGTGCTGCCATTGCTAAAGTGATAGCTTTAACATATTTGTGAATATCCGCTGCTTTTTCACCCACCACTTCCCGACTAGAAATAGATAGGTTTTTTGTTCTTTGTTGTTCACTAATTAAGTTAGGATCTAGCACACTCAGATGGGTAGCACCAACCGCAGCCGCTAACCATTTAGGAGAGGGAGTTGTTGCAAAACTGGTAATTTGTTCGCTTAAAATTGGGGTAATATTATCAGCAGAACCTGTTAACATCAGAGTCGGTACTTGCACCTTTGATAAACCAGTTTCCCCAAATAATAGAGATGTAGCCGATGTCAAAGCTACAATTTGTTTAATTCTTTTATCTCGCAATTGATAGCTATTTTCTGGTAATTCTTGAGCTACACAAATAAACTCTTGTACTGGAGTTAATTTAGAGGAATTTTGCTCACAGCTGTGTTTCAAACTAGCAATTTGAAATTCACCACCAGCTAATGCTAAAGCTGTAGTACCACCAAAAGAATAACCGACAACCATTACCTTATTAGTTGCTAGTTTACTTTGTAATTGGTTATTAGGAGTTTGGTTGATTTTTGCTAATTCATCGAGAACAAAACTCACATCTTGGGGACGTGCTAAAAATTCCTGTGATTTTAAAGAATCTCCATCTTTATTAGCTGTAAAATTACTACCAGGATGTTCTAAAGCTGCAACTACATAACCGTGAGACGCAAGATGTTCCGCTAAATAGCGTAAGTCTGTGCGAACTGACTTGTAACCATGAGAAAAGACAATTACAGGTTTTTCAGTGTTAGCAGAATTTGACCAATAAACATCAACAGGTATGTTGCGTTGACGCTTTTCATCATTTAAATTTAAGTTTAGTATTTGTAATTGGGCGCTTCCTGCTTGTGTAGGATCGTAGAGACGTGAGGGCGAAATAGTTGGACAGGAGTAAAATTACTGAGTAAAATTACTGTTGTTACTTAAAATAGCCGGGTGAATAATAATTTAAGTTGAATAGATTAATAGTAATTATAACCAGATTTCTGGTAAATCGGTGGCTTTTGTTTTTCTTGAATGATGTAGTTAATTTATGCGTCCTCCCTTGATCTATAGTTTACTTTTTTTGTTTTCATTGATCATGATTATTATCTGGTGGCCTGTTAATGATTCTAATTGCGGACTTGCAACTGTACTCAAATTAAACAAACAAAATTTTCAAGTGCAAGCTAAACAGGTGAGGGTTAAACCTTGGCTGGGTGAACATAATGTATATGGTATATTTCAAGTTCCTGATGAATACAAAGAAAGTCAATTTTTTATGTTATCAATTCCAGGCGATCACAAATACTGTTCTCGTCCTTTTGGACACCGCCAAAATTATGATGATGTTTTTGCAGAACCAGGAACACATTTAATTCGGAGGTATATCAGAAGTCGCATTGCTGTCAAAATGATATTTCAAGGTTTATATTTTCAACTAAATAATCCCCAAAACTGGACTTTAACTTTTCCTAAAAAGTAATTATTCAGTTATCGGTAATCAGCCAATAGCCAATAAAGGCAAGTTTGACAGCTTGTCTTTTGACAAATTTGTCAATATACATTAAATTTTTCCAGTAAACAACATCAATGATAATTGATAATTGATAATTGATAATTGATAATTAGGTTTCAAATCAGGATTTCAACCCCAGATGAAACCGATCTGTCTACCAAGGTAGGGGAATCAAACCTTTACAATTATGAATTATGAATTATGAATTAATAACTCTTAATTAATATATAGGACTCATATTTGATTTTTGAAAACATATAATATATCATCAGATGATGTTAGATTTACTACTTATATCGCTCCTGGGTTTTTTGGGAAGTTTTGGACATTGTTTTGGAATGTGTGGACCTTTAGCAGTTGCTTTTTCCCTTTCCCGTCAACAAGAAACCCAAAATTGGCAACAGCAAGTAAAATTTCATACTCTGTTAAATTTAGGAAGACTGTTAAGCTATACCCTAGTAGGTACAGCTATTGGCGCTCTTGGTTCGGCATTGGTTGAAGGTGGACAATTAGCAGGTGTGGGTAGTGATTTACGCCGCTGGATAGCTATAATTACTGGTATTATGTTAATTTGGTTTGGTTTAGGACAACTTAAACCAGACTTAATACCGCATATTCCCTTATTACACCCTTTGTTAAAAGGTAATTTACATAACCGTTTAAGTGCGGGAATGGTGAAACTATCTTTACATACAAAATGGTGGACACCAGCACTTTTGGGTATGACCTGGGGTTTAATGCCTTGTGGATTTTTATATGCTGCTCAAATCAAAGCTGCTGCTACGGGTAATTTATGGCAAGGTGCAATTACCATGTTAGCTTTTGGTTTGGGAACTTTGCCGACGATGTTAGGAGTAGGTGTTTCCACTTCCTTGATGAGTAAAGATAGGCGCAGTCAGTTATTTCGCTTGGGTGGTTGGGTGACATTAATCATTGGCATCATTACCCTATTGCGAACGGGTGATACAATGGTAGACTACAGTGGACACGCTGCCCTAATTTGCTTAATTTTGGCCTTAGTTGCTCGTCCTCTCAGTGGTTTTTGTCCATCACCTATGCGCTACCGTCGCGCTTTAGGAGTAGGGGCGTTTGTGCTATCAGTGGTACATACCATTCATAATATAGAACACTCTTTAGAATGGAATTTTGCTGCTGTTTGGTTCTTACCGCTAGAATTTCAATGGGCGATGGGTGCGGGTGCTGTAGCTTTAGTATTGATGAGTCCAGCAGCTTGCACAAGTTTTGATTTTCTGCAAAAGTCATTAGGTAAGCGTTGGCGACAAATCCATCTGTTGAGCGTTCCTGCTTTGCTGTTGGCTACTATTCATGTAGTCTTAATTGGTTCTCATTACTTGGGTGCTTTAAGATTAACTTGGGGTAATAGATTAGCAGCTTTGTTATTGGTAATAATTACTTTGGGTGTTTTGTTAGTGCGATCGCGCTGGTTTTGGTCAATTTTAAAATTAGAAAAATTCTATGTTCCTCCAAAGAAAGGTGACAAATCAATTGAAAATTGAAAATTGAAAATTGAAAACTCCTGCCTCCTGCCTTCAATTATGAATTACAAATTATTCCTACTTTTGTTATTTATAACATTTACATCTCTTCCTGTTGCTTCTGCCCATACGGTCAAAATATCAGGTGATATTGGCGGTACTATCCACATTGAACCTAATGATAATCCCCGTGCTGGTGAACCTGCGGCAACTTGGTTTGCTTTGACTCGTAAAGGTGGTAAAGTTCTACCTTTAAAAGAGTGTGATTGTGAGTTGGCTATTTATGCAGAACCCCATGCACCAGAAGAACCGGCACTGCTTGAACCTCCTTTAAAACCCGTTGATGCTGAACGGTATCAAGGCATACCAGGAGCAGACATAATTTTTCCCAAACCAGGAGTTTATGAACTGCAACTGAGTGGAAAACCAGCAACAGCAGAGAGTTTTCGACCTTTTGAGTTAAAGTTTCAAGTTACTGTGGCCGCAGGTAAAGCAATAGCAACACCACAAGTAGTAGAAAATGTAATTGAAGATAATCAACAGAATAATCAACAACAAAATGCGGTTATAGGTTTTGTACAACCTATAATTATCGTGGCAATTTTACTTTTATCTATAGGAATTGTAGTTTTTGTAGTGAAAACACTGAAAAGAGGGTAATGGGTAATTGATAATTGATAATTGATAATGGATAATTGATAATTGGTAAGAATAAACTCTTGCCTTTTGCCTTTTTCTGTCACCAATCACCAATCACCAATCACCAATCACCAATCACCAATCTCCTACTTATGCCTTTTTTGATGCCAGTTCCAGGCGTGAGTGACAATATCTTTGATATCAGGATATATAGGTTGCCAACCTAAGATTTTTCTGGCTTTTTCGCTACTACCAATGAGAGAAGGAGGATCACCAGGACGGCGATCGCATTCTTGAACTGATATATTTATTCCTGTCACTTCTTGAGCAGCAGCAATAACTTCTCTCACAGAAAAACCGTTACCATTACCTAAATTGAAAACATTACTTTCACCACCTTTAAGCAGATATTCCAAACCTAAAATATGGGCATCTGCTAAATCAGAAACGTGAATATAATCACGAATACAAGTACCATCAGCGGTGGGATAATCAGTACCAAAAATAGAAATTGATTGGCGTTGACCTAAAGCTGTCTGTAATACCAAAGGAATTAAATGAGTTTCGGGATTATGATCCTCTCCTAATAAACCACTAGGATCAGCACCAGCAGCATTAAAATAGCGGAAACATACAGATTTTAAACCGTAAGCAACATCAAAATCCGAGAGTATCCTTTCCACCATTAACTTAGTAGCACCATAGGGGTTAATGGGATTTTGGGGATGATCCTCAGTGATAGGGATAAATTTTGGGACTCCGTAAGTGGCACAGGTAGAAGAAAAGACAAATTTTTTAATAGACGCTGCCAGCATCGCTTCCAATAACGTCAAAGTTGCCACAACATTATTACGGTAATATTTGTCCGGGTCAGTTACGGATTCACCCACATAGGCATAAGCAGAAAAGTGCATAACTGCTTCAATTTTGTGGGTTTGAAACAGATGATCCAACAGGGGACGATCTTCTATATCACCTTCAATGAGTTTTACCTGCAAAACCTGTTCTACCAAATCTCGATGGCCATAGACCAGATTATCCAAGATTAACACCTGATAACCCGCTTGCAGTAAGGCTTTCACGGCATGAGAACCGATGTATCCTGCTCCCCCTGTGACTAGGATGGTGGGGTTTTGCGTTGACATAGTTGTTCCTTTTAACGAGTTGACGACGACTACTCAATTAATTTATGCCACTGGTGTTAGGTTAGTCTTTTGAAAAATTCCAAATAATACACTCAGTGTCAAAAATTTGCTCTAAAATCACTACGACGGTAGTCTGTGTGCGTGAAGTGGGAGTTATTTTTAAGTCAGTGATAAATTGCAGTTTGACGATAAAATAAACCCACTTATAGCAGGAGTCAGAAGTCGTAGGGGCGAAGCATTCGGAAAATAGCCTTTTCATAAAATTGATAATTAGTCGCCCGAATGCTTCGCCCGTACAGGAGTCAGGAGGAGGCAGTGCGGTCTTGGGGTCTCCCCAAGTGAAGCAACTGCCGTTCAGGAGTAACACCCTGTTTTAGCCAGACTTCCATTACTACACTGAGGTTTTAACCGCCTTGGTGGTTGCTATACCTGATCCTCATAGACTAGCCGCACAAGAAAATTAGAGAGTTAATCTATGTTTCAATTACTCAGCCGGGTCTTACTGTGGCTATTAATTGGCGTTGTTGCCTATTCTTTGTTCCAAAGATTCTACCCAACAGTAAGCTTTGTTGGCCGATTTGTGTTAGGGATTGTACTGGTTGTTTTAGCTTTGGCATTTTTTAATCCTGGTGAACCTGCGGTGGCATCCCTGTGGCGGTTTATCTCGTTTCCTCTCAAACCTCTGGGCGCAGCCACTTTAATGTTGATGCTTGCTGCCCAAAAAATTAAAGGCGGTGGCATAGAAAAACCAGGGGGATATTTGTTAGGTTGGGCGTTGACAATTTTGTTATTGTCGAGTACACCCGCTATTGCTTACTTTTTAGTTAGATCACCAGTTGCAGCTATATTGCCTCCTCCTACATTGGTAGCAACAGTACCAGCTATTAACCAAACTATTAACAGTGCCAATACCATCTCCGATGTGATGACTGCTGGCATCTTACCTGTGGGTGATGTGAAAATCCCATCTTATCTACTACAAAATCCTCAAGCTATCAGTACAAGGGGGTTGCGTGTAGAAGATTTTGTACCTAATGCGGAAACTCTGCAACTCACAACCCAAGTTTGGGAAAGTTATCTTAATCAAATTTACGTTTTCTTACGTGGGCGCTCGTGATCAGGAGGCAGGGGCAGTAAAATTTTAGATTTTAGATTTTAGATTTTAGATTTTAGATGACAAAAACAATCCAAAATCCAAAATCCTTTCATTGAATCGCCCAATGCCCCTGCCTTTTGCGATTTAGGATGACAAAGTGTAAAATTGCTTAAATGGCACAATCTCGACGGCTTGCTAAACTCGGTAGTTACTTACGTCCCCATTGGCAGGATACTGCTTTGGGCATTATTGCCTTATTGTCTGTCAATGGGTTGGGCGTTTATATCCCTTTGCTGATTCGCTCTGGGGTGGATACAGTTTCCACAACTTTTAGATTGGATCAGGTACTACGTTATGTAGTAATCATTATCGCCCTCAGTTCCGCAATGTGGATGATGCGTATGGCTTCCCGCATCTGGATTTTTGGTGTGGGTCGTCAGGTAGAATTTGAACTGAAACAGCGAATTTTTGAGCATTTACTTCAACTAGAACCGTCTTATTTTGCCAGTAATACTTCTGGTGATCTTATTAGTCGGGCTACTAGCGATGTGGACAATATCAGGCGGTTGTTGGGTTTTGCGGTATTGAGTTTAGCAAATACTTTTTTTGCTTATACTCTGACGCTGCCAGTAATGCTATCAATTAGTGTGGATCTGACTTTAGCTTCTCTGGCAGTTTATCCGTTTATGTTTTTGTTGGTGCATTTTTTTAGCGATCGCCTACGCACACAACAAGCTGCTGTCCAAGAACAACTTTCGGATATTAGCGAACTGATCCAAGAAGATATCAGTGGTATTTCTTTGATTAAAATTTACGCTCAAGAAGAAAATGAGCGTCGAGCTTTTCAAAAGAAAAATCAGGCTTTATTAACAGCTAACTTGACATTAGCTAAAACCCGCAGTACTCTGTTTCCTCTGATTGGTGGTTTAGCTAATATTAGTTCCCTAATTATTATTTGGTTGGGAACTATGCGGATATCTTCTGGTAATCTGGCTGTGGGTGATTTTTTGGCTTTATTGATTTATGTAGAGCGTTTAGTTTTCCCCACGGCTTTATTAGGTTTTACCATTACTGCTTACCAAAGAGGTGAAGTTAGTATTGATCGGTTAGAATCAATTTTTAGTATCATTCCCAAAATTCAAGATCCACCTGATGCTATTTCTCTACCCACAAATACAGTTAAAGGTGAAGTTACAGCCAAAAATTTTAGTTACACCTACCCTGGTGCTAATACCCCGGCTTTAGATGATATTAACTTTACTATTAAACCAGGGGAAGTGGTAGCAGTGGTCGGGGCTATTGGTTCGGGAAAATCTACTTTAGCTAATGCTTTACCACGGTTGTTGGATATTCAGGAGGAACATTTATTTTTAGATGGTTTGGATGTTACAAAAATAGTATTAAATGATTTACGAGGGGCGATCGCTTACGTTCCTCAAGATAGTTTTTTGTTTAGTACCACCATTAAAAATAATATCCGTTATGGCGACCCCATTAGTGAACAAGAAAGGGTAGAAGCTGTTGCTAATCTTGCTCAAATAGCCGCTGAAATTAATAATTTCCCCCAGGAATATGAAACAATTGTTGGTGAAAGAGGAATTACCCTTTCCGGTGGCCAGCGACAACGTACATCTTTAGCTAGAGCCATGTTAATTGATGCTCCAGTTTTAATTTTAGATGATGCCCTTTCTAGTGTGGATAATCAAACTGCTACCAAAATTCTGAAAAATCTCTCTAGCGGTACAAAACAGAAAACCGTGATTTTCATTACCCATCAACTTTCAGCAGCGGCGACTGCTGATAGAATCATGGTTATGGATCATGGTAAAATTGTACAAATTGGTAAACATTCAGAACTTGTGGAACAACCAGGATTATATCAAAAATTGTGGAGTCAGCATCAAGTAGAAGAGTTACTACATTGAGTAACTACATTAAAGTAGCAAATTTTCCTGTAAGAGGATGTTTGAAAAGTTTTTAATGTATAAATAAACCCCTCTCCAAACCTCTCCCCGACGCGGGGAGTTTTTGTATTTATTCAGCAAGCCCTAATTATATTCCTCTCTTTTTTGTTTATCCCAACCTAATTTATGAAATCTGAGGTTAATCTCAGTAATTTTTCTATCTGGTAGCATATCCATTATATGAAAGTAAACAGTAAAATTCTTTTAGCGATTTTCGTGTATATCAGTCTCAACATCATTATTTAGCCCCAACTCAGACAGAGCTACTTTTGTTTCTTCAATCTTTTGGGTAGCTATTTCTCCCTCTACTAGAACCTCCACTTTTAATGTCAATTTTAAGTCTTTATTAGTAGCAAACTTGGTCAGCACTTTCGTGTAAAAGTTCATCCATTTTTGCGGTGTAATTACACCACTCCACTTTAATAATTTGGGTAATGCAACTGGGGTTATAATCTCAGGTTCATCTTTTTTTGGTTCTGGTTCATCTTGTGATTTTTTCGTATTACTATCATAGGGTGCAGGTTTCTCTCCTACAGTGTTTGTAATAGGTGCAGAACTACTGTTAGTATTAGCTGGGGTGTAAGTACCAGTTGGCTCGGTTTGCGGTGTCGTTGATGGGGTTTCAGAAACTGTTACACTTGCAGCTAAAGCTGTTTGGTAAGCTGCTGCTGTTTCTTGGGTGATGATGAACATATCCTCAGAAATTTCCACCTCCGCAGAGGTAAAGGTGCATTGGTAGTGAAACGGTTCATAACCATTGCTGGTTTTACCAACATAAGCTAAAGTTCCATCTTTGACACCGCGAGAGATGGCCTCTTTGACAGCATCACTATTCAACAGTCTGGGAAATAATGGAGATGCAAAAAAAGCATCGCGGACAGCTTTGGTACTCCATTCTGTAAATGCTGGTGGCCAATTTCTGCTTAAAAAGCGAGGGTTAATAATATCAATAACATCGTCACTTTGCCGTAATTTATTGATAATTAAGTTAACTAATTTATCGGCTTGACTAGAGTTAACTTGTCCAAAATCAATTACACGAATTTTGTTATCTTTACCCAATAAAGCAACATATTTATAGGCATTCCACACGCTTTCTTTTAAGTTGGATTCACATTTTTTCAGATTTTCTCCTAATTGTCGGTTTTGGTTTTCATCTAGTCCTTGTTCCTCGTCCCGTATATCTTCCCAAGCTAAAACTTTTCTCGCTTCTTCTCGCAGTTTGGTATCAGTATCAGCAACTGCCCAAATTATCCCACTTTTAAAGGTTCTATCTGATGTACCACATTCTTTAGTCATGGACTCTATCATTTTTAGAGTCTGACTATCCTGGATAGAATGTTCTGGTGCTAATATTGCTAAAGTTAAAACAGGACGATTAGAAATTGTACTAGAATTTTCTGGAAAGTAAATTAATTGAATTCCTGGATGAGAAGTAAAAACTTTTTTAATTTCGGCTTTGACTCTTTCTGTAATTCTTTCTGATTGGATATTGGCGCGACGGTCTGCTAAAATTTTGTTTAAGTTGGGTGACAGACTAAAACGATATTTATTTTTTTCTATTGACAAATAATAACAATCTGTAGCTAGTGTCTCTAAAACTGTTTCTACATTACCAATATCTAAAGATGGTTCTGCTACTGCTAACCGAATTTCTGGTATAGTAGATTCTGCACGTAAAATACCACCATTAGATTCAAAAAATATTGTGGTTGTGACTTTGCGGTGCAGTCGTGCTTTTTTAATTTGGTCATCAGCTGCCATATCTAAACGAATAGCATGGGAATCTTTTTTACCACAAATATCAGTTGTTACTGCACCTTCTAATCTATCTTCGCCTAATTGTCCAAAAACAGCAGCGCGAAATTGGGGGTTATCTAGTGGTGCTGTTCCTAAAGTAATTAAGGGGTCACGGTGTGCGCCTTGATATCCTTGTTGGTAAGCATTAGATACCCACAATGCTAGGAGTCGTAATACTCCCCTGGTGCGTTGGAAGCGGGGTAAAACTTGCCATTTGCGCTCAAATACTGATAGCACTGAGGGATGGAAAGGATAGGTAGCATAAAAAGCTTCACGGGGGTTATCTACAGGAAACCAATTAGGAAGTTGTTGACGGTGGTCTAGTACCCAGTCTGCGTATTCATTACAGGTATTAATAGCATCTTTTGGTAACATAATCCTACCATCTGCACTGACAGCCCCAGCATCCCATTCAAATAGTCTTCTTCTGATAATTTCTGAAGTTTCTGCTTCTGCTGACATGATGATAGGTTTACCCACCCTATCCAGCATTTTTTTAAATCTTTGTTCATCCCCTTCATCGGCTGAGGTGTATTCCATTTCGGAAGCGGGAATGGAAACTACTAACACTACATTATCTAAACCTCTAGCCGTTTCTGATAATGCTTGAATGAAATTATATAAACTATTGTGATAACCCTTGCCACGATAGGTACTAACATAATTAATAATTTCATCCATTAATATTAAACAGGGTTGATCTTTAGGCAGAAATTGTTTAATAACATCGCCTTTAGGTTCAATAAATTCTGCTTCGTGTTGCGCTAATATAGCTAAGGCATTTTCTCCACCTAATTGATAAGCAATTTCTCCCCAGGGAGTTTTCCGTAATGGTGTACCATCATTACCACCGCGGCCATTAAGAGAATCAAATTCAGTGCCGACAAATACCGCTACTGCTGCTTTTGGAACTGAGGAAATACCAGCTTTTTGTAATATCTTTTGTACACCAGTCCAATTATTAGCAATAGCACCACCTTTAGCTAAATGATAAAGTAAAGTTAAGGCGTGGGTTTTACCGCCACCAAATTGAGTAGAAAGATTAAAAATAGCAGAAGTTTCTGTTTTTTCACCCGATAAACGTCGCACAACTTGGGCGGAAAATTCTGTTAAATATTTAGTTAAATAGGTACGTTCAAAAAACCTGTCTGGTTGTTGATAGTCAGCAGGTGCTTTTTGATTTCTAACCTGGTCTAAATGTACTGCAAATTCCGCAGCATCTAAAGGTTTACCTTCCCGTAGGTCTTCGCGGGGTGTTAGTCCATCAATTTTGTACCAAGGTTTAATAGTTGCCATAAATAAATTTAAATGTGTGTGGGAGTGCGGAGTGGGGAGTGTTTGGGTTATGAAGTTAAACCAGAACTTCTTGAACAATTTATTTGCTAAACTCCATCCATCTTGAAAACTTGAGTTTGCGCCATAAAAAAACTATAGGTTTCAACTTGAACGGGGCTTATAGCAGAAAGCAAAAGGCAATAGTAAAACCCTTACTATGATTAGGTTTCAATACTCAATCATGTCCTAATCATCCTGGCTACAGCTATAAATGAGAAAATTGATCTCAAAAGTGAAGGATTTGGATAGGATATAGAATTATTCCCCTACTAATCTTAATGCTTGATTTATCACTTTATCAGATAAATACATTCCACAGAGGCGCAGTTGTTCTAAAACTGGGCGTGCAGATGGAATTATCCCTCGTTGTTTAGCTGTAAGAACTATACCTAAAGTTCCCCGGAGGGGAATGCCCAAAGCTGCTGCACAACGACGGGCTGCTAAATCATCAATAATTACCTCAGTGCCAGGATTTACATAAGCCCAAGTTAAAACCGCAGATTCACCAGCCCCTAAATCCCAAGTTTGAATGATGCTGGGTATGGGAGGTGTTTCTGTCACTACCAACCAGGAGGTATGAGCGAGACTAGAGGCGGTGATGTCTGTTTCTCCATAAGCCTGAATTTCAGTGGACACTGCTTGAGGAACAGTGATTTCCGGGCTGACTATCTGCAATAAATGGAGAAAACCACCTTTAGTCAAAAAAATTAGGGGAGAGGTGTTAATTGCAGGTTTGATGGCAATACTTGGCAATTTTTCAGTCACGGCTTAATCTTTGGGCTTTAATAGGTAATTGTTGGGGACAAAATACAGGTTTTTATTCACGGGCTAATTCTTGTTCTAAATCATCAAAATCTACAGAAAATACATCCACTTGTTCACGGGCTAGGGCTGCAAGAAAGTCGCGGCGGTTTAACCCGGCAATTTGTGCAGCTTTCTCTTGAGAAATTTCCGCTTTTTGATACCAGTATATAGCGGCTGCTAGGCGCATATCACGTACAAAGTCATCTGGGGAAAGACGACGGGCTGAAAATACTTCTGGGGGTAAGTCTAGATTTACTTTCGTCATAAAGTTAGCTTCCATGAAAATTAAAATCCTAGTCCTTTCTTTCTGGCTAATACCCCATCTACCCAGCGTTTTTCCTCTGTACCGATGGGGTATAATGCTGATAATGCCTGAGCAAGTCCCCAAAAGCGTTGGTCGTTTCCTGCTCCTTCATCTACTAAAAAGCGTTTCAGGGCTTCGCTACGTCCGGCAGCAAATAAAATCATACTTTGGTGAATGCGGTCTAATGTGGTGTTACCTGGTTGGGGTACGGTTTTTTCTCCCCAGTCTGTATCCTCTTCTGTTTCAGGGATACCCAGGACTGCGAATAAGTTGAGTTGTTCGGTTTCTTTCTTTTTGCCTTTTTTACCTTTGGTTTTGCTGGGGGTTTGGGCTTCTTCTTTACCAAATAAATATTGTGTACGTTCTGATACTGGTAAAAGTTTGGCGGTGCTGCCTTTGACTTCTACTAAGCGGGTAAGTTGTTCTAAGTGTGCGCCTAGTCCTTGGGCTATTTTCCGCGCTGCGTCAAATTCTAAGGTATAACCGCCGGTTTTACTGGTTTTGCTGCTGGTTTCGTCGTCTTCGTCGTCGGGTTCTGGTTCGCTGCTGTCGTTGTTGTCCGTGCTACCTGTGGAAAGTGTCCATAACCACATGGCAGTGAGGCGGGCATCTTCTTCAAAGCTGGTAGTATCGGCATTGGAGAATATCATACTCAATGCCTCTTTGGAGACTGCTGCCCATACGTATTCTAGGTATTCTTTGAGGGTGACAAGTTCGCCGGAGGCTTTTTCAACGCTGGAGTAGCGGGAGAATATTTCTAAAGCGGGTCCGAGGCAAGCAAAGATGGCATCTGCACCTACTACGCCTTCTGATGCTAGTCTGGGCATCCATTCATGTATGCGTTGGGGCAGTTCTTGGAGTACGTCGCGCCAGTCGCCGATTTCATCTGTACGGAGTGAACCATCATCATTTTTGCGGGTACGGCAGACTATATGGACGGATGAGGCGAGGGCGGCTGAGTTCATGGCAAGAAGTCTATTTTGCATTTCAGTATCTATTGCCCATGAACCCGTAATTATCCATCCAGCATCTATCATTGCTTGTAGTTGCGCTTCCCACCCAGATGTTGATTTATGGGCAAAGACAATTATAGCTATACCTTCTGGGGATAAAATACGGCATCCTTCCCCCATTGCTTTTCCCATTTGTCGCTCAAAATAAGCTTTATCTTTTCCTCTACTGGGATTTACAATACATTCTTCTTCTTTAGGTGTTAATTCATCATTGAAAGGAATACCAATAGTTTTAGGTAAGGTGCGTTTTAACCACACATAAAAAAAGTCTGATAAATCAGAATATTCAATACTGTCATAATATGGAGGATCTGTAATTAATGCTTGAATAAAATTATCAGGTAATGGGTGATTTGTTGCATTTGCTTGTTCTGTTTGTCCTATATCCCAATTATTTCCTACTTCCTTGAGAACATAAACAAAACGTTCATACATAATATCAAAAGAACCACTAGAAATCCCAATAGGAACTCCTTCTGCAAAATCCCAAACCATAGGAATAGCTTGTCTACCAAAAAGTTGTCTTGGACATTCAGCAACGGGTTCATATCTATTTAATGAATTACCTAAATCTGAGATTTTATCAACAGCGAATGCTAAACAACACTGTACAGCATCCGCTAACCCTTTATCTTGAGTATCTGCTAACTTTTCTCCTACATCTTTAACTAATTTTGCTAAAGTAGTTAAAGTCAAGACTTGACGACGAGTAAACAAATATCCAAATTTATCTATTCCGTAAGATTCTAAACGAAAACTTCTTCCTTGTGGTGGCGTAGGTTCATCAGGAATTAAACTAAATTCTCCACTATGTTGATTAACTCTTTTTTCTAATTCAATACTTGCATTTTTAACAGCTTCTAAATCCTGTTCATTAGGCAAACGATAAAATCTTCCTTGTGTTTTCACTTTAGTAGTCACCACACAAAATAATCTCGCATCATTAGCCCCACCTTGCCGGGCTTTAAATTGTGTTCTCACCGATGCCACCGGAGTAGTATAACCACAACAGGGACAAGTGGCAGAACCTCTTTTAACAGTGCCATCAAAACTAGGATTTTTGATTTCTATTTCTGGGTTATCACTAACTTGCCTGTCGGCAGACATGGCTACCCATTTACTCTTTTGTTTTTCTATAATTTCAAAATCTACCCGCTTTTCTTCCGGTTTAGGAATTATCCTTAAACCAATATTGCGATTACTTTTTTTACACAAATATAAAGACCGCATTAACGGTACTTCCGCACCACATCCTGGACCCTCACAAATAATAGTTCTTGCCCATAAATAAGCAATTGGTGTACTACCATCAGCATCTTTAGGATAAAATTGGGCTAACTCTTTTTCTGCTTCTTCCTTTACCCACTGTCCCCATTTTCGCACTTCATCCGCTAACTGTTGCCCATATTTTGGAATATATTCCAACACCACTTTATTTAACAACACTGCTACCGGGTTAATATCAGAAGCAAAAGCATCCGCACCTACTCGCAACGCTTCCAAGGGAATAGAACCACCACCAGCAAAAGGGTCAACTACTAAGGGTTTTGTTCCTGGTATTCCACCTAAAGCTTCGTGTGCAGCTTGAGTTAAATTCCGACTGGTTTCTAAATAATCTCGTTGTGTAGAATTATCCCAATTAGCAAAATCAGCAATAAAATCTAGTAAGCTATTTCTTAATATATTCCAGTGTTGAGGATTATGAGAATTTAACTGATTTTCTGGTTTAGCTAAAACTTGCCATTTATTCCAAATTTCAGTAGAACAATTTTTAGAGAAATCACTATTTATAGCTATAGCTTTTTTAGCAAAATTAGTAATATATTCCGTAGCTAAATCTCGAAAAGACTGGGGACAATTTTCATCAACAGGGTCAGGCCATAAAGCCGCACAAATAACAGCCCGACAAGCGGCTAAAGGTCGTCTAGCCCACCAAATATGTAATGTAGAAATATGCCCATGTCTGATGGATTTCTCCCGTCGGGCGTGGGCAGAAATGCGTTTAATGGGTAAGTCAACTTCGATGAGGCGTTTAGGGTATTTGGTGGTGTTCATGGTTTTTTGTTTGAATTAGAATTTCCCGTAATTTTTGACTTTCAGATCCCGGACTTCTTTAAGAAGTCCGGGATCTAAGCACACGGAATTTCAGATCCCGAACTTCTTAAAAAATTTAAGAGGCGTTTAGGGTATTTGATGGTGTTCATGGTTTTTTGTTTGAATTAGGTGGTTATTGAAGGAGTAACTTGTAGATGAACTACCCCATCTTACTTCATTGAAGATGGGGTTTCTACATCCCCATCAGTAAAGTTGATCTACTAACTCTTTGTCTCATAAAGGTTACAATCTCAATTAGTCATTAATCAGAATTGGATTAAGCAGAAAAACCACACCAATTACATGGTTTATTAATCACTCTGACTGATTGAAAACCTTAAAATCCTTTGCTATCAAGACTTACAAGGTATTTTTAAAAGTAATCAATCAGCAATTAGTGAGTAATTTATGATGGATATTTTTAATATAGCAACTATATCCACTATCTGACATATTGGATATATTGGACATTATTATTGTAGATGACGTATATGATAAGATTTTTGTATGAGTACGTTAATGAAATAATGGATATAATGGATATGATGGATAAACAAAAGAGTAAAAAAGATATGGCAGAAATAAGAGTTTTTGTTAAGCCAGAATTAAGACAACAATTTAAAAGTAAGTGTGTACTAGAAAATAAAACCATGAGTGATGTTATTGCTGACTTCATGGCTACTTATGTTAACGACAATCAAGAAACTAGCCACACTTAAAACCCAATGACAGTTAGAGCGATCGCACTAACAACCCCAAACAACCAACCCAACGGAACCATGACAACTGAATTAAGTAGATTAGACCGGATAGAAGTGATTTTAGAGCGCGTGGCGGTACAACAAGAAACTACTGCTACAACACTGGATAACTTAACAGGTAAAGTTGACGATATTACTTATAAAGTTGATGACTTTATTAATACAGCTACCAGTGTTTTAGGAAGAAGTGCCATTTTAGATGACATCATAGTTAGACTTGACCGCAATTTTGAACTACACCAGCAACGATTTGAGGAAAACCAACGCTCAATTAATGCTGCTTTAGAAAGACTAGAAGCAATTTTGATGCAACTAATGGATAAGTAAAGCGATCGCCTAAAACAAAATTAAAGACTTTCAGATACCGGACTTCTTTAAGAAGTCCGGTATCTAAGCACTTCTATATTATACCTCCTAAAAGGTCTTCTGTTTTCAATTGATAATGTTCTATTTTTATAAATGGTTGCCAATTTAATCTCACTGGATCTTGAATAGTATGAACTTCTGGAGATGCCTTGTCTGCCGACAGGCAGGAAGCACAATTAAATACTACATACAACCAGTAATCACCCTTCAATCTTTCTGCTGTTTTATATTCATTGGTTGTTAACGCTACCTCACCAATATTTGCCCGTCCTTTGACTTCAATAAACCTGACTTTACTTGCTTTTAATGGATCTCCAGAATCAATTTCACGGGATATTAAATCAAATCCGCGATTCTCTTTTTCTACACTGACAACTTGCCAACCTCTAGCTTTTTCATAAGCTATAACTGCCTGTATTGCTATTTTTTCAATCTCATCATCAGATACCATCGGCGCAATTTCTGGAGAAGTTCTTTCAGGATGTGGTAACACCCAAGCACGTCCATGATGACGAATATCAGTAATTGCACAACTGGCTTCTTGCTGCAATTCTTCCCGACGTTGTTCTAACCTCCCATTTAATTCAAATAATCGGTCTTCCAGTTGTTTAATGCGACCATCTAACCCTTGTTCTTTAGAACCAGATTCTTTGAGTTGAAATAACTCTGCATATTGAATCTGGACTTTATCAATAATCACATTCAGACTAATTTCTATATGATTAGAAATAGTCTCTACTTCCTTTTGTCGCTGTGTGCGAATTTCTGTTAAGAAGCTATTTAATTCCTGTTCAATTAATGCTTGTTCTACCTGTTCTCGACTGGGTAAATTACTATCATCTGGTAAATAATTAACCGAGTTCCCATTGTCCATACCTTCCCCCTGCCTGTCGGCAGACATGGCATTCTGGACATTGGAATCTACCTGCCTGTCGGCAGACACGGCACTCTTAGCTGGTACTAAATCTAAAAATAAAGTTGGTTGGCGGACAGTCATTGTTCCATCTAACTCTGTCTGCACCACATATAAACGTTCATGGAGTTTTCTACCCCGTCCATCTGCGATCGCAGCCGAGAAAACATCCAACCTAGCTGGTGTCTGACGGTGTAAATCAAAAAACACCGCACCCTGACGCAAATCTTCCTGTACTTGGTTAGAAACCTCATCTCGTACACATTCAAATAAGGGATGTCCTGGTGTCACCCATTCCAATGTCGGGTCATCTGTCAAAATATTTTTATCAAACGTAATCTTTTTATACTCTCGTCCCAACTTACCAAAGCGATTTTCTAACCTATCTCCCGTTGCCCATAAAGTCCGAGGAACACGCCCAATTCTGTATATTTTCTTACCCTTAGCTGTTTCCTTGGGATGAATCCCCGCTATATGTGCTGCTTGCACAAAGAAATCATGGATAACTTCAGGTACTAATCTCCGTTCCTTAGCTTCAGCAGATTTACCAATTATTTGTGATAAATTTAATTCTCGTTTAGCAAGTCCTTCTAAAGCTGAATCACTAATTTTACGGAAACGTTCTGTATCTACCTGTTCTACAATGCGATCAACAATTACAGCCTCAGTAAGATTATGAGCGTACATATCCCGAATCATCCGTTCTAACTGATTAGCAGGGAAAATATCACCCAGTACATTGAATACTTTACCCGTCCTTTCTGGATCTAAGTCCATTTCAATAGCGTGAATCCGCTCAAACAGTTTCCATAAAACGTAACCTTCTTTGGTGTTAATAGCTACAAAGTTAAAAATTAAACAATCCTTATCCTGTCCATAGCGATGAATCCGTCCCATGCGCTGTTCTAACCGCACTGGATTCCAGGGAATGTCATAATTAATCATAAACCAGCAGAATTGTAAATTAATACCTTCCCCTGCTGCTTCTGTAGCTACTAAAACTTGACAATCTTCTCTAAATTCCCGTTCTGAATAAATCCTAGTATTGGGGGTATCTCTATCACCTATTTTCATTCCGCCATGAATTTGAGTAACAGTTAATCCCCATTCTTTTAATTTTCCTACTAAATAATCTAAAGTATCTTTATGCTCGGTAAAAATGAGCATTTTCATTTTTGGATCTTTAAATATTCCTTTTTGGGTAATTACTTCTTTTAACTTAACTAATTTAGATTCAATTTCCCGTTTTTCTAATATTAGTGCTTGACTAATTAGTTGATTTAATTGTATAATTTCCTGTGTCAATGCAAAGGGATCTATGGAAGCAACTACACCTTCTAAATCACCGATAATTTTTTGTTGTTCGGGTTCTGGTAATTCTTCAAAATTGTCTGGTAATTTCTTATTAATTTGTTCTTGACGATAGCTTTCTGGATCTTCTAAAATTCTTTGGCGTTTATCGCGCATTCTTTCTAAACTACGACGGACAGCGTAAATACTAGAAGCAAAGCGACGTTGTAACATAGCCATGGTAAAACCTAACGCCCTACCTCTGGCTGTATCATCACTGGCAGCTTTGATTGATTGGTCTTCTACATAATCAGTAAGTGCATTATAAAATGCTAACTCTTCTGCATCAATTTGAAATTCTATGGTTTCAACTTTACGGTTAGTGAATAGTTTTTTCACAATTCCTGTTTCTGCATCGGGAAATGTTTTTAACGATTCTTTAGTGCGACGTAGGTAAAAAGGAGCATTATTCCGTTTCATTGCTTCTTCTAAACTTTGGACATCTCCATAAACATCTCGGTCTAATAATTCTAGGAATAAACAAAAGTTTTTTGGATCACCTTTATGGGGTGTAGCTGTCATTAATAAATAGTGGTCGGTAATTTTTCCCAGTTCTTCACCAAGCTTATAAGCTAAGGTTTTATTATCAGAACTGTAGGCACTCATTTTATGTGCTTCGTCTACAATAATTAAGTCCCAGTTACTTCTTAATAAACTGTCTTTTGCGTCTTCGATGCGAGAAACCCAAGATACGGAAGTGACAACTTGATTTTTTTCTTGCCAGGGATTAGAACCATAGTTAGCGCGTAGCACATCACCGCGTATCACTTCAAATTCTTCTCGAAATTTGTCTTTGAGTTCTCGCTGCCATTGAAATGTCAGGTTAGCAGGGGTGATAATTAGTGTACGTTGAACTAATCCTCTCACTTTCAGTTCTTTCAGTAGTAACCCTGCCATGATGGTTTTTCCAGCACCGGGGTCATCTGCGAGTAAGAACCGGATGCGTGGTTGTTTGAGGAAATAGTCGTAAACTGCTTCTAATTGGTGTGGTAAGGGGTCTACACGAGCGATCGCCAACGCGAAATAAGGGTCATATTCATAGGACAACCCCAAACGTAATGCTTCTACACCGAACCGAAAATGCTGGGAATTACCATCAAAGGGTTCTTTTTCCGGTGTAGATTCCAACTGTTCCAACTGTTCAGCATTGAGAATTGGTTGATAGGTATGGTTAGTGTTGACTCCTGTACCAATGAGTTTTATTGCATCACCCATTGATACAACGACCAATACCTGTACTGGTTCTGGAAAAATTGAACCACGGACAATTACATTTGCTTTCAGTTGGTCTAGTTTCACGCTGTCACCATTATTTGAGAAATTTCTACTTGTGCCTCTTTACTTCGTTCAATTGCATAACAGTTAGTAGTGTTATAGACAAATATCTTTAAGCTATTTTTCCCGGTTTTACCCGGAATGGGCTTTCCTGCAATACCCCCTCTCCTCCATCTTCTCAAGCTTTTGCTTAATAAGATTTTTACATCTGATTTATAGCTTGATGTAGCAAGTCATATATCAATAAAAATAATAATCAAATTTAAGTGTGGTTGTAAATATTTTTCTAGATTATTGTTTGTTAAATTTCTTTGCTGAAAAGATAAATATTGTAATAAATCTTCAGTAAATACCTCAGCAGCAACAATGTGGTTTAGACATATAACTGTAAATTACTTAAACAATACTGCGTTGTGTCACGTAAACACTAAACCTCAAAAACTACCAAACATAGCGGTTTTACATAATTTATTAACACTTCTTAGCAATGTTGGACACACATTTTCAACAAAAAACCTCAATATAGTTGTGTTGTACTACTAAAAAGGTCAGGTTACTGGGGTATGCTTTACTCATACTACTCTCTGGGTCCTGTTTATTATCTATTCACAGCTTATACTGAGAGAGCTTTTTTACATCCTTTCCGACTTTTCAAACATCCTCTAAGGGCGAAGCATTCGGGCAACCAATTATCAATTTTGATCACAGGTTATTTTCCGAATGCTTCGCCCCTACGACTCCTGACTCCTATTCCTAACTAGCAACTTGGGTTATTTAATTTATTTATGACTTTATCCCCTCCCCTAAATTCTCAATCAGATCCTCCCCTTCCCCCTTGGGAAAGCCTACCCACAATGTATGATTTACCTAGTGAGAACCCAGAGGAAAAAGGTTTGCCAGACGAATTTCATTTTTTACAACCATTACTTTTATACCTAACTTTTCAACCTATAAACTGGCCACCAGAATTGGTTTATAGTGCTGCTGATCTGAATCTTTATTATGATTTAGAGCATCCTTTATGGTATAAACGTCCAGATTGGTTTGGTGTAATTGGTGTTTCTAGGTTATATAAAGGTGAAGATTTACGTTTAAGTTATGTGACTTGGCAAGAAACAGCAAATCCTTTTGTGGTAGTAGAATTATTATCTCCTGGTACAGAAGATGAAGATTTAGGTAACAAGCAAATTCAAAAAGATCAACTGCCTACAAATAAACCTCCTACAAAATGGGAAGTTTATGAACGTATTTTGCGGATTCCTTACTATATTGTTTTTAGTCGTTATACCAATGAACTCCGCGCATTTCATTTAGTTGGTGGTCATTATGAACCAATGAATTTAATAAATGGACTTTTACCCATGCCAGAGTTAGGTTTAAGTTTAGGATTATGGTCAGGTTCATTTCGTGGTATTTCTAAGTTGTGGTTAAGGTGGTTTACTCTTGATGGAGAATTAATTCCTGAACCTACAGAAGAAGCTACTAATGCTAAAGAAAGAGCTATTATTGCTGAACAAGAAGCAACTCAAGCAAAAAGAAAAGCGGAAATACTGGCTGAAAAATTGCGTCAGTTGGGTGTTAATCCTGATGAACTTGATGATTAATTGATTAAATCTTTTTGTCAGAATCAGGATGTCCAGGATTTAAGGATTTACAGGATTAAATCAGGATGGAAAAATTGATTAATTAATCTGTCACCTGTCACCTGTCACCTGTCACCTAATATTAAGAACCTTGATCCATAATCATATTTTGCACGATTGAAGCTGTAGCAGGTGCGAGTAAAACACCGTTGCGATAATGACCAGTGGCTAAAATCACATTACTATAATTAGCTAATTTTTCAATCACGGGTGCTGGTCTACCTTCAGGACGGGGACGCATACCAGACCAAGTGCGGAGAATTTTCGCCTCAGATAAATCTGGACAAAAGGCGATCGCCTGTTGTTTGACAGATTCTAACAATTCTTTTTTAGCTAAAATCTCATCTTCATTATTGGGAAATTCTACCGTAGCACCCACCCAATAGTCACCATTACCCATAGGTACAAGATGAACATCATTGCCAGTAATTACTGGTTGAAAATCAGGATTGCCTAAAACCCGTCCTAAACTTAAATATAAAGCCTGTCCTAAAACTGGGCGAATATTTACCTTATGATTTAATTGTCTAGTGAGTAAAGTTGAACCTAAGCCAGCAGTCACAATAAACCAATCTGCCTCAACTTTAGCTTCTGAAGTTTCCATAAATTTAAGTTTTTCAGTAACATGGGGCGTGATCTGAACTATGTCAGTAGAAGGGGTTTGATGATTGCGTACAGCCACACCAAATTTAAATTTTACCCCATTGCGTTGCGCTGCATCTACCAAAGCTAAAGTTAACGCTGTGGGGTTGAGTTGCAGGTCTTGAGGAGAATAAACAGCACCAATCACAGTAGAATTATTAACTTGTGGACAGAATTTTTCTAGTTTTTCCTTGTCCCACACAGCTAACTGCCATCCTTGAGATTTACGAATTTCCCGTAATTGTTCCCAATCTGTCATTACCTCCACACCACTTTCTAAAGGGTGTTCTGGGTCTTCAGACAATAACATGACAAGACCCTGACGGTTACAAGGAATTTTCCGCCCTGTCATAGCTTCCAGTTCAGGAATTAAAGTTTGATAACGTTTAATACTTTCTTCGCGGATCTGCCAAGCTTTACCCTTGGTTTTATGGCTAATAATGCCCATTAAAACACCCAAAGCCGCAGCAGTAGAACCTTGTGCTGGTTGGTTTTTCTCAAAAACAGTGATATTTAAACCTTTAATTTGGCTCAGTTGATAGGCGATCGCTGCCCCAACTACACCACAACCGATAATTACTATATTCATAAATTTTGTAAACGGTGAGGGATGAAGAGTTAAGACTATCCTCTTCACCCTATCACTTGATTAACCTAGCGTTTTGTGACTCAAGACTCAGAGTTATTTAGTTGTCAGTGATTAGTTATCTGGTTAAAGCTGGTAATAGGTAATTGGTAATAGGTAATAGGTAATTGATAATGGGTAAATCTATTACTGTCCCCAGTCCCCAGTCACCAGTTCCCAGTTCCCAGTCACTTTACTCTGGAATCAGTTGTAGGAACTTGTCAACATCTGCAAAGGCATCTTTGTAAGCACTTAAAGCTTGACTGGTGTTACCCCCACTAGCAGCTTTGTCAATTTTTACCAAATCACTCAATAAATCCTTGGTAATTTGTCTGGCTTTAGACTGGTCTTGGGCTAATAGGTTGGGGATAACATAGGTCATATTCAGCCTAGCTTCCGTCATTGGTCCATGAATAAAATTACCCACCTTGATCCATTCACCGCTTTGAATCAGGGTTTGCAGTTCTTGTGAGCGATCGCGCACCACCTGAATATCAGGAAAATATTCCTGAATTTTGGCAACTTGAGCCGGTGTGTAAGTTGGAGGTGCAGTAGCAACACTAGGACTGCCACAGCTGATCAGGAATGTAGTCAAAAGTACAAGAATCAGTGACAAAATAGAGCGTTGACGCACCATAAAAGGAAATTAATTTGCTATTTGTTTACCAATTTACAGTGTCATTTTAGATCGCTACTGTAATTTTTCGTTCCTACTAGTGAAAGTTTTGTCAAAAATTCTCTCACTTCATCGGGAGGAAATTCTTGCATCCTGACTCCTGACTCCTGTGATAAATGTGAGGAAATCTTCATTCACAGTTGCAAAACTTCCAATGTTCTTGATAAGCTGAAACACTAATAAGACAAACCTTCTGGCGGTTTTTCTGTTTTCACATCCCCCACAGACTGATGCGATATTAGGAGAGTTTTAACGTGAATGCAGCTGAACAGGCAACAAACCTTGAACTAGCCAGCAAGATTGCTACAGTAGTGAACTTGTTTAAATTAGAGTTTCCTGATGCCAAAAGCGATCTTAAACCTTGGCATAATGACCCAGAAACCAGGGAACTCGTAGATCCTGATTCCATCGACATCGGTTTTCACTTTCCGGGAATCAGCAAATCTTGGCGCTGTCGTAGCGTTTTATTTCAAATCCGTTTTTATCAAGATCCCATCAATAAATCTCGGCGAGCTATTGGGATTGAAGTATCAGGATTTGATCATCGTGGGCAAGCATGGCGACTGTCAACGGTAGATCAATGGAGTTTTGTTGGTGAGTCTTTACCTTCTCCTGTTATTGGTGACAAACTCAAACAAATTTGCAGACAAATATTAGAAGTCTTTAACATAAATTCTGATTTATAAGGAGTCAGGAGTTATGAATTTTGGATTTTGGATTTTGGATTTTGGATTGTTTTTTGCAAATTCAATCTAAAATTTATAATCTAAAATATTTCTCTCCATCTTCCCACACCTTCCCAAGCTAACAAATATCAGGACTTACGCAAAAGGGAACGAAAGTAGGGGTAATACCCTTCGGGAAGCAAGCTACATGAATTACCCCTACGCAAGAATAAGGTTTTCAGTCACATCTTGCGTAAGTCCTAAAATATGATAAATATTCAACAGAAATATCTCTGATTTTCTGTCATAAATATAATTCTATAATTCTATAATTCTGCAAGTTGAATTAATCAGCGTCTAAATATTCCCCAGGTGTTATCTACCATCAACACCACACCGAGGAAATATATGCGCTTTTCCACATTTGGTAAATCAGGTAGATTTTCTTTTCCGTTTGCTGTTAAATGTGTTAGCTTTACGTTTTTTTTTGGAACTTTAATATTTTGTGGTTTTTATATCGGTTCTTCCATGATCTCCTATGTTATCTCCAACTCAAACACTATTCACCATACCTCAATATCTGGTATTAAAGATTAATAAATTGGTAGTTGGTAATTGGTAATTGGTAATTGGTAATTGGTAATTGGTAATTGGTAATTGGTAATTGGGAATAATAAAATTGATTACCCAGTCACCAGTCCCCAGTCACCAGTCACCAGTCCCCAGTCCCCAGTCCCCAGTCCCCAGTCCCCAGTCCCCAGTCCCCAGTCCCCAGTCCCCAGTCACCAGTCCCCAGTCCCCAGTCACCAGTCACCAGTCACCAGTCACCAGTCCCCAGTCCCCAGTCCCCAGTC